>JBBECS010000001.1 GCA_040881685.1 Acidimicrobiia bacterium
CGTCGTCGCAAGTCGACAGCTGCCAAGAAGGCTCCGGCCAAGCGCCGGCGTCGTAAGTCGACTGCGAAGAAGGCGCCCGCGAAGCGTCGCCGTCGTCGCAAGTCGACAGCTGCCAAGGCTCCGGCCAAGCGTCGGCGTCGTAAGTCGACTGCGAAGAAGGCGCCCGCGAAGCGTCGTCGTCGCAAGTCGACAGCGGCCAAGGCTCCGGCCAAGCGCCGGCGTCGTAAGTCAACGGCGAAGAAGGCTCCGGCCAAGCGTCGTCGTCGCAAGCGCAGCTAGTCAGCTCAGCTCTCCGACAGAGGGGCCCTTCGGGGCCCCTCTGTTCGCGTGATGGGGGAGGCGGGCCTCCCCCGTCGGCCCCCTCCGGCGCAACTTGTACCGAGTGGAAGTGGTCGAGGGCCGGGCAAGCTGGCGCTCGGGCGCGCCGATCGATTCCGCCTTAGAGCTCTTGGATCCTTTTGAAGGCTTCGGCGAATTCGATGCCCGCTTCCTTGCCTGCCGTTCTTGCCTCTTCTTTGATCCGAGATTCGAAGGATTTCCGTTGGGTGTCGGCTTGGTCGGAGGCGGGGTCGATCCCCATGGTGGAGTGCCACTGGGTCTTGTGCTCCAGGAGGGCTGCGATCTTCGTCTCGAGGTGGCCGGCGATGTCCTCGTGGTGGTCGATGACTTCGGGTTCGAAGAGCAGGAGGGTGGCCGGGCGGTGGGGCTGACCGCGGTCAGGGAAGAAGTGGGGGTCGCGGGCGGCGACGATTGCGTCGATCGTGAGGTATCCCGCGGCGCGGTGGTCGGGATGGAGGCGGTACCGCTTCCACGGATCATGGCCGAGCACCACTTCGGGCCGGACATCGCGGAGCGCGGCGCTGAGCTCGCCGCGCTCGCAGAGCCCGTCCTGGAGCTCTCCGTCGACGAAGTCGAGGAAGTGGACGGCCTTGATGCCGAGAGCGTCCGCCGCGGCTTCTTGCTCCTCGCGTCGCGTGGCGGCGAGCTCACCGAGGTCGGCGCCGGGATCCCAGCTCCCCTTCGATCCATCGGTCAGCACACAGAGGTGAACCTCGGAACCGGCCGCAGCCCACTTCGCGAGCGTGGCGCCACAGCCGAACTCGACATCGTCGGCATGTGCGCCGATCGCCAGGGCGCGGCTCGGCACCGGAAGATCCTGCGTGCCGCTCACCGCACCGGGCTGGACGATCCCAGGTAGTGCAGATCGTCGGGGATGTCGACATCCACGGTGAGGTCCGGCGGCCGGAGCACGCGTGCTTCGACACCGAGGCGTTGTGCCTCCGCGAGATGCCGCTGGAACGAGCCCGGTCCGTACGCGAACCGGAAACCGAGATCGGTCGGCACCGAGAGCACGTTGGTGCCGTCCTCGCGGTGACACGGAACGAGCACCACCACCGGCAGTTCGAGGTCGGTAGCCAGAGGCGCGAGCGTGCGAGCGCGTGGGAGGTCGGCATGCGCGATCACCGCCCGAACGAGGCCGGATCCGAGCAAACGCTGTGTGCCCGCCGCGGCGGCGCCGTCGAGGCTGCCGGGATCGTCGATCACTTCGGTCCCGCGCTCGTCAGCCCAGGCGCGCACTTCAGGAGCGCTGGAGACGACGAGCACCGGCATCGCAGCTGCCGCGTCGACGACCCGGTCAGCCATCTGACGTAGGGCGGCAGCGCGCGCGTCCTCATCAAGGTGATCAGCGAGTCGCGCCTTCGCTCCGACGAACGACCGGATCGGGACGACAACACCGACGCGCAAACTCGGCGCGACCGCTCCAGTCATGGGCTGCGTATGCTACCGGCCGTGGAGCCGGCCTACGCCTTCCTGCGCGGCGTCCTCGTACCCCCGCTGCACCTCGGCATGCGTTGGACATTCGAAGGAATCCAGCGCGTGCCGGTGCATGGCCCGGCGATCCTCGCGAGCAACCACGTGTCGTATCTCGACCCGCTCGTCCTGGGCTATCTCGCTCACAAGCGGCACCGGAAGGTGCGCTTCCTCGCCAAGCGCGAGCTCTTCGACAAGCGAGGTGTGAGCTGGTTCCTTCGGCACGCCCACCAGATCCCGGTTGCCCGCAACACCTCGGACGCTTCCGGTTCGCTCGACGCCGCGGTCGACGCACTCCGAGAAGGGGAGTGCGTCAGCGTGTTTCCCGAGGGCACCATCTCGCTCGACCTCGAGCCGATGGCGGGCAAGACCGGAACAGCCCGGCTCGCGGCGATGAGCGGTGTGCCGGTCACACCGATCGGACTCTGGGGTGCTCAACGGATCCTCTTCAAGGGCCAGAGCCCGAGATGGCGACGGGGCATCGCCGAGACCGTGGTTGTCGGCGGGCGCGTGCGCGTCGGCCCCGAGGAAGACGTGTACGAGGCGACCGATCGGATCATGCATGCCATCGCGGCATGTGTCGCACGGGCGAGGGAGATCTATCCGCAGCAACCCCGTCGGGGCGAGGGCGACTGGTGGGTGCGCGCGCCAGAGACCGCTGTCGTCCGCCCCACTGTCCGCGGTGACGCGGTCGTGGAGTGACGCCATGAGCGTGAAGGCGTGTGTGGTGGGAGCCGGCTCATGGGGAACGACGGTGGCTGCACTCATGGCGGAGAACGTCGACGTGACCCTGTGGGCACGCGACGCTGACCTTGCGGCGCGTCTCGATGCCAACCATGAGAACGACCGCTACCTGCCTGGGATCCGCATTCCGGACCGAGTGCGCGCGATGCATGACTTGAGCGCAGTGTGCAGCGAGGCGGATGTGGTGGTGATCGCCGTGCCGAGCCACGGCTTCCGTGACGTGCTGAGCGCAACGGCGGGATCAATCGCAAACGACGTCCCGGTCGTGAGCCTCTCGAAGGGCGTCGAGCAGGGAACGTACCTGCGCATGACCGAGGTGGTCGCCGACGTGCTCACTGAGCACGATCCCGGTCGGATCGGTGTCCTGACCGGCCCGAACCTCGCACGCGAAGTGGCGGAAGGTCAGCCGACGGCGTCGGTCGTCGCGATGGTCGACGAGGATGCCGCGCGCGAGCTGCAGCAGGTGTTCATGACACGCACCTTCCGCGTGTACACGAACCCCGACGTGATCGGGTGTGAGATCGCGGGGGCGCTGAAGAACGTGGTGGCGATCGCGGCTGGGATCGCGGCCGGACTCGGCTACGGAGACAACACGAAGGCCGCGCTGATCACGCGAGGCTTGGCTGAGCTCGCGCGCCTGGGTGTCGCGCTCGGCGGTGACCCGCTTACCTTCTCCGGTCTTGCCGGGATGGGGGATCTCGTCGCCACGTGTACGAGTGAGAAGAGCAGGAACCGGTTCGTGGGCGTGGAGCTGGGGAAGGGGCGCAGCCTCGACGACGTGCTCGCGGAGATGAGCATGGTCGCCGAAGGCGTGAAGAGCACTCGATCGGTGCTCGAGCTCGCCGCGCACCACCGGGTCGACATGCCGATCGCCGGCTTCGTCGGCGCCGTCCTGTACGAAGGCGCGCGGCCTGCCGATCTCGTGCCGTCGCTGATGCTCCGCGAGGCGAAGCCCGAGCTCCACGGCATGCGGTAACGAGGCCCGGTGCTGGTCGGCACTCTGGGCAACCGTCACCGCGCCGCCGTGGACGAGCGTGGTGTCGTCTCGCCGACGCACACCGGTTGGGACCTCGACTGGTGGATCGGCGCCGACGACCGCTGGCGGGTCCCGCACCGCGAGACGGCCGTTCGCCAGGGCCTGGTCGACGGTGCGCCCATTCCGCAGACGGCGATGCGAGTGCCTGGGGGAGATGCGGTGCAACGCGTCTACGGCGTCGTCGCCGACGGTGACCCGATCGTGGTCGAGGTCGAGAACGCGTCTCCTGCCCCGTTCGTGGTGGCATTGGTGATCCGAGGCGCGCGCGACATTGCGCTCGACGGATCGACCGTGATGGTCGACGGGTGTCCGGCGCTCGTGTCGACCCGAGCACCGTCACGCTGGGCGCATGCCATCGGGCGCAGCACCGAGGTGGAGGTGCTCTCGGGCGCAGCCCGCGCCGGGCCGTTCCCACGGGTTCGCCATCGCAGCGGCCGGGTGGAGGCGACGTTCCTGCACCCGATTCCGCATCGCACCTCTCTCCGCGTTGCGCTGCTCGGCCGACGCGACGCCATGCCGAAGGACGTTCGTGCGCTTCCCGACGCGGCCACGGTCGCACGGGGTTGGCGAATCCAGCTGGACCGGGGAATGCGGGTGGATCTGCCCGACCCGGCGCTCGTCGACGCGGCACGCGCGGCGTGCGCCGAGGCACTGCTCGGGGCTACCGCTCGTGTACCCGACGAGAACGCGGTCGCCGCACTCGAAGACTGGGGGTTCGACTCGGAAGTCACGGCCTCATGGACGCGCCTCTCGGGGCGCCAGCGCCGCCGCGCTGCTCGACGCCCGCAAACATCCTCGTCGTGGGCGGACGTGTGTGCCGCCCGCGAACGCAGCGCCGCATCCCTGCTGCTGGCATTGCGTTCGTTCCTCGTGCACGAGGGAGACGACGTGATCACGCTTCTCGCCGACCTCCCGGACGACTGGCGGGGAGGGTCGATCGAGGTGCACGGCGCGCCAACCAGACGCGGTCTGGTCTCCTACGCAGTGCGGTGGCACGGCGACCGGGCCGCGGTGCTCTGGGACGGACCCGGTGGCGTGACCGTGCGCGCTCCGGGCTTGGACGCGAGATGGTCGAGCACTGACCCTCGCGGCGAGGCGCTGCTCGCCTGACGCACGGCGCGCGCGCGTCAGTCGAGCCGCAGCGTGGCGATCTCCCACGGGCGCAGCGGCAAGCCGCCTTCGAAGGGTTCGACGGGTCGCCCCAGCAGATCGACGATCCAACCCCGCGTTGGCGCGTCGTCGTGTTCCACCGCAGCCATCGTCGGATCAGGTGATGCGTTGAACACCCTGACCACCACGCCGGCGCCATCGCGCACGACGGCGCTCACCTGCGCCCCGTCGACGCGGAGCGCGCGGCCGGTCGGCGGACGGTGCGCGCCGGCCACGCCGCCACCGCGAACGCGTTCCAGCGGGATCAGGAGCTCGTCGGCCGCGGCGTACAGGTCGGCATCGCGCCAGTTGCCCCGATGGGGAAGCACGGCGTAGTCGAAGGTCAGCCGCCGCTGGAGCTGGGGCCCTTCGAGCGGATCGGGTGGGCCGGCGGGGTTCGGGCGCAGCGCGGGCTCGGTACGCGAGAGGTAACCGGTCGCGCGGAGCAGGGTGAGCGCAAGCTCGCGCCCGCCTTCGACAACCTCGAACTCGAGGAGCCCGTCGTGCAGCAAGGCGAGGCCGGCTGCGCCGTCGGAGCAGTCGACGAAGCGCCGCGACACGAAGGTTGGAAGTCCGGCTTCATGGGGCCCGCCTTCCGCGTCGAGCCCGCGATGAACGACCGCGAATGCGCATTCGGCGTCGCTCCCGGCGACAGCCGTGGGCAGCGGGAAGTGAGCGCGCAGGCGGTGATCGCGTGCTCCGTTGCTGAGCTCGGCGTGCACTCTCACGAACCGCTCGTTCGGGCGGAGCTCGAGCTCTGTGCGCACGTCGACCCGGATCGCCTCGTCGCTTCGCTGCGTGCACTGGCGCTCGTCGCCGAGCGCGAAGGCCGGCCAGTCGTACGACCGCTCGACGAGCAGCCGGGCTCGTACCGGACCTTCGTCGAGAACGGTCACCCGGACCTGCACCGGCGCGTCGACAATGCGGTCCTGGGCTGGTGGTGAGTAGTTGTAGGTGTCGCCACCGTCGCCACCGTCGACGAGCCGGTCGAGGCCCGCGACCTCGACGCCGTCGCTCGTGCGGATGGTGAACGTGCCGTCGGTCGGATCGACGTGAACCTCCAAGTGCTCGTTCGCCATGGAGTGCCCGCTCGCACGGAGCGATGTCGTCGGACCATCGCCGTCGACCGCGCGATAGGCGCGCCATCCAAAGCCTGGGACCGGGTCGGCGGCGAACACGAACTCTCTTGCCGGTGCCCGGAGCTGACGGAAGCGGATCGTCGCGCCTGTCTCGCCGAGCGCGAGCAGCTCCTCTCGGGTCTCTTCGAGATCGACGACCGGCTCGCCGGGGCTCGCAGCGTCGAACACGTACTCCCACTCGTCATCGCAGATCTGGCGACGGGTGACGCGAGCGATGCGCGCGCCGGCGAAGTCCGGTCCTCGCATGAGCTCGAGCACCCAACGCACCTTCTGGCCGGTGATCACGGTGTTGAAGCCCTCGCCGCCGACGGTTCGGAGCACCTGTGCGGGGCACGTAGTCCCGTCATCGGCCTCGAAGTGGAGCGGGCCCTCACCGGCCACGAAGCCGTGCACGAGACCACCGCGGTCCGCGCGAGTGGGGTTCACCACGATCGTGGAGCCCGGTGCCGTGTCGACCTCGGTCGCGAGGCGGTGCATGGCGTCACGCGTCAGCGCGTCGCCGATGTGGCGTGCCTCCTGATAACGAACGGTGACTGCGTCGACCACCTCATCGTGGCTACACGCGCACGAGGAGTCGTGCGCGCTGTTGAGCACGAGGTTGCGCCAGCCCATGCGCAGGAGCGCGTCGGGATAGCGCCCCGTGTCGAGGAAGAGCGCGCTGATCGGCTCGGCGCGGCGCTCGATCGCACGTTCGGCCGCGGCGCAGGCCTGATGCACATCGACCCGGTTCGACGCGACACCCATGAGCACGTTGGACCGCGCCCCCGAGCGGAGCTCACCAGCCCAGGTCCCGATACCTTCGGTGGGTTGTGTGGGCAACAGCTCACCGAGCGACGTCACCTCGAAGCGGTAGTCGTCCTGGATGGCGTTCGCCTCGGCGACGACGCGCCCGAGCCACGGCTGCGGCAGCTGATGGTCAGTCCCGTTCATGAGCAGCATCGCACCGCCGTCGAGGCGCGCCGCACCGAGCTCCTGCTCGTACCCGCGAGCCCGGGCGACCAGAGCCTTCGCATCGTCGGGAAGGTCACGCCCGTTCGAGTAGGAGCCGTAGAGGTACTCGGCGCGCACGCGGGACCCATCGGGTGCCTCCCACCAGAACGCAGTGCTGTCGATCGCCGCCGGAACGCCGCGCCACACGACCGCGTGCCCGAGGCCGGCGAGGCGCAGGATCTGTGGCATCTGTGCGACGTGCCCGAACATGTCGGGGAGGTATCCGACGGGCATCGCGCCGCCAAGCTCCGCGGCGCGGGTATTTCCCATCTGCAGATCCCGCACGAGGGTCTCGCCCGACACCATGAACTCGTCCATCAGGATCATCCACGGACCCACCTGCACGCGTCCGCTCGCGACGAGCCGTGCGATCCGTGCCGCGGCTTCGGGGCGGATCTCGAGATAGTCGTCGAGGACTGCCGTCTGCCCGTCGAGCAGGAAGCGGGCGTAGGAAAGGTCGCGTTCGAGGAGATCGAGGAGCGAGTCGAGCAGCGTGACGAGTCGCACACGCAAGACCTGGAACGGCGCGTACCACTCGCGGTCCCAGTGCGTGTGCGGCACAATCGCCACCGTCACCGGCGCCATGCCGCCAGCCTAGGGTCTCGGTGGTGGACCTCGACTTCGAGCGCACCGCGGTCTTCGTCGACTTCGACGGGACGATCACGCAGGCCGACTCCGGTGTGTACTTGCTGGAACGCCTCGGAGATCCTGCGTGGCGCGAGATCAGCGACACGTACGCACGCGGGGAGATCGGGAGTCGCGAGTGTCTGCTCGACGAGTGGGACCTGCTCCCGCACGATGAAGCGACGTTGCGAGCGGTCGCGCGAGAGGTCGAGTTGGATGCCGGCTTCGTCCCGCTGCTCGACGCGTTCCACGCCGCCCGCGCGCGGGTCACGGTCGTCTCCGACGGGTTCGGCTTCTACGCCGAGGAGGTCTGCGCGTCGAACGGTGTGCCGGTCCTCACGAACCGGGTCGACTGGGCCACGGGAGATCTCCAGTTCCCCCACGAGGACCGCTGCTGCCCGTGCTCGACCTGCGGGATCTGCAAGCAGGCGCCGATCAAGGAAGCGCAGCACCTCGGGTTTACCACCGTGCTCGTGGGTGACGGCACGAGTGACCGGAAGGCGGCCTTGCTCGCCGACGTCGTATTCGCCAAGGGGCCGTTGGCGCGGTGGTGCGCACTGAATGGGGTGGCCCATGTGCCGTTCGACACACTGTCCGACGTGCAGCGCTTGCTGCTCGCACAAGGTGCGGTGCACGAGTGAGGATCGCGTTCGGGTCCGACGAGCGAACGCCGCTGACGGACGCGGTCGCCACCGATCTCGAATCGCGCGGGCACGAGGTGATCGCAGTCGGGCCACCGGCCGACGAGGACAAGCAGTGGGCGCAGGTCGGGCGCGAGGTCGGCGAGCTCGTTGCCACCGGCGCGTGTGACACGGCCGTGCTCTTCTGCTGGACGGGTACCGGAGCGTCGATTGCCGCCAACAAGGTGTCTGGCGTGCGTGCCGCGCTCTGCACCGACGCGGCCACGGCCGAGGGCGCGCGCAAGTGGAACGACGCCAACGTCCTCGTGATGGGTCTGCGTCTCACCTCACCGGAGGTCGCGCACGAGATGCTCGACGCGTGGTTCACGACGGAACCCGAGCCGTCGGAGCAGGAAAACATCGCTGGCCTCGAGCCTTCCTGAGCGGCCCCGGGAACGGATGTCACGCGCGTGACGTTCGCGCGGTCAGAAGAGCAGGACCGCGACAACCGAAAGGAGGCCCCGTGACAGGACTGCGCAAGATCGGCAGCAAGCTGCGCTGGTGGGGCCGCGGGCTGGTCTGGCAGCTCCCCGAGCAGCCGTACCCCAGCGACCACCCGTGGGACCTGCGTCGCCACTGATCTCTTGATCTGATACCGGCCGCCCACCGGCCGTCCCCGCCGCCCGGTGGGCCGACGGCTACGTTCGGCCGGGTGACCGTCACCCCCACGCTGCGGCTCGAACGACGGTGCTGGCAGGCGGGCGAGCGGGTGGTCGTCGGGATCGACGAAGTCGGGCGTGGTGCCTGGGCCGGCCCCGTCACGGTGGCCGCGGTAGTCCCCGCCCCCGAGCACCTGCGGGGGGTGCGCGACTCGAAGCAGCTCCTGCCCGACGAGCGGACGCGGGTCGCCGCCAACGTGCGCGAGTGGGCCCTCGCCATCGGCGTGGGCCACGCGTCGCACGAGGAATGTGATGCGCTCGGGATGACCGCGGCGCAACGGGTTGCCGGGCACCGCGCGCTCTCGATGCTCGCCGCCCAGGGGTACGAGCCCGATCGGGTCATCCTCGACGGCAACCACGACTACCTGCGCCTGGGCAATCGGTGCACGCTGGTTGTCAAAGGTGACACCTCGGTGCTCGCGGTGGCGGCGGCGTCGTGCGTGGCCAAGGTGACTCGCGACGCGCTCATGCGCGAGGAGGCGCAGCACTACCCGGCGTACGACTTCGAGTCGAACGTCGGCTATCCGGCGCCGGTCCACAAGGCCGCGTTGCGCGGGTACGGGCCCAGCGCGATCCACCGTCGGACGTGGATCTTCATGGATGCGCTCTGCTGGCCGGGGATGCCGCCACCCCCCGGCCGCCTGTTCGCATAGCGTCTCTGCTAACCATGGTGATGGACCTCCCTGAGCTGCATGCCCGCTCGCTGGATGCGGCGCGCCCGGCCATCGCCGGCGTCGCCGCTGACCAGTGGAGCCGCGACTCGGTGTGCGACGGCTGGGACGTGCGCACGCTGGTGAACCATGTCGTGTCGGGCAACCTGTGGGTGCCCGAGCTGGTGGCGGGCAAGACCATCGAAGAGGTCGGGGACCGTCTCGACGGCGACATGCTCGGCGACGACGCTGTCGCCGCGTACGACGCGTCAGCCGATCTGGCCGCGGCCGCGTTCAAGGCCGACGGCGCGATGGAGCGTCCGGTCGCGGTCTCCTACGGACCGGTCCCGGGCGAGGTGTACTGCGGCCACCGCTTCATCGACGTGCTCATCCACGGGTGGGACGTCGCCGAGTCGACCGGTCAGGACACCAACCTGCCGCTCGACCTCGTCGAGGCATGTTGGGAGGTCGTCGAGCCGCAGCTGGCCGACCTCGGGGGCAGTGGCGCCTATGGGACGCACGTCGACGCGCCTGCCGACGCCGACCTCCAGACGAGGCTCCTCGCAGCCCTCGGTCGTCGCGGCTAGAAGAGAGGACGGCATGGGCCAAGAGATCACTGTCAACGCGCGCCCCGGAGCGTCGCCCGACATCCGCATCTTCGACTGCAACCGTTCGCTGACGGGCATGGCGATCGAGCGCTACGCGTCGATGGACGACGCCAAGGGCAGTCGGGCCCCCGACGTGCTCGCCAACCGGCTGCTCGGTCTCGGCGCGACGCGCGTCACCATCTACTCCAGCGACGTGATCGTCGAGGCGCCGGCCGAGAAGTGGGCCGCCCTCGAGCCCAAGGTGATCGAGACGATCCAGCACCTCTTCGGCTTCTACGGCGACCAGGCTGGCTGGTCCGACGAATCGCTGCGGGCGATGGGCGTCGAGCCCCTCCCGCGCCCGGAGCCCACCGCCTGACGCGCTCCCGTTTCTTGCGTATCGAACGTATGTTCGGTAGAACGGGGTATGGCCCTGGCCTCCTTCCCCCGACGTGACGGCGAGGCCCGCGCACGCCTGGAGTCGGTAGGGCGCCGAGCCACGCCGGTCACGCTCGCACGCGACCGGTCCATCCCCGTGCCCGGCGATCTCGGTGCGCTGCTCCCCGGCGGTGCACTGCGGCGCGGGACCACTCTCATCGTCGCCGGGGCGATCGGCGGTGGCGCTACTTCGCTCGCGCTCGAGCTCGCGGCGACCGCCACGGCCACCGGCGAGTGGGCCGCGGCCGTCGATCTCGACGGCACCCTCGGTGCGGAGGCCGCCGCGGCGGTGGGCGTCGCGCTCGACTGCTTCGCCGTGATCCGACGGTGCCCGCCCGCCCGCTGGGCCACGGTGGTCGCCGCGCTGCTCGAAGGAGTGAGCCTCGTGCTTGCGGAGGTGCCCCGAGGTGTCGCAGCCGGTGACGCCCGCCGTCTCGTGGCGCGCGCCCGTGAGCGCGGCAGCGTGCTCGTCGCCCTCGAGATCGATGCGCGCTGGCCGGCCGATGCCGCGTTGCGGCTCCACGCTGCGGGTGGCGTCTGGCACGGGCTTGTACCTGGCGCGGGCTTACTTGCCGGTCGCGCGCGGTCGGTGCGAGTGGAAGGCCGGGGAGAAGCTGCACTCGCCCGCACGGGCGTGCTCGCCCGCGTCAGCTGAGGTGAGCGGAAGAGCTGAGCGCACGTTCGCGCTCTGGTGCCCGGCCTGGGCAGTGGCGACCGCGTGCCGCACCGATCCCGCACTCACCGGTGCGCCCGTCGCGGTGGTCGAGCGGGGAAAGCGCGGTCTGGTGGTCCGCGCCGCGTCGGTGGAGGCGCGGGCCGATGGCGTGACCGTGGGCTTGCGGCGGCGGGAGGCGGAAGCCCGTTGCGCCGGGCTGGTGGTGGTCGACGTCGATCTCGCGGCCGAGGCGCGCACGTTCGAGGCAGTGGCGCGGGCGATGGATCCGATCACGCCCGGGGTCGTGCTCGAGCGCCCGGGCGTGCTCACGTTCCCGACTCGGGGCCCGTCGCGCTACTTCGGCGGTGACGAAGCGCTGGGCACGCGGGTGCTGGAGGCGGTCGCTGCCACTGGCATCACGAGCGCGCGCGCGGGGGTTGCCGACGGGAGGTTCGCGGCCCGTCTCGCGGCCCGCATCGCCGGCCCTGCGAGAGCGCGTGTCGTGGCCCCCGACGGGTCGGCGATGTTCCTCGCACCCTGGCCGGTGAACGTGCTCCAAGGAGTGGTGGACGGCGGTGAAGAGCTCGTGTCGCTGCTGGCGCGGCTCGGCATCCCCACGTTGCGCGACTTCGCCGCGCTTCCCGCGTCGGCGGTGCTGGCCCGCTTCGGTGCGAAGGGCGCACGGGCCCGTTGTCTCGCCCTCGGGCTCGACGAGCACGCGGCGCCACCCGCGCCGCCACCTCCCGACCTGGTGGAGACGTGTGAGCTCGATCCGCCTGCGACGAGAGTGGACGAGGCCGCGTTCGCCGCGAAGGGTCTCGCCGATCGCCTGCTTGGGCGGCTCGAGGCGCTCGGGCTCGCGTGCACGCAGGTCGTGGTGGAGGCCGAGACCGAGCACGGCGAGTCACTCTCACGTTGCTGGCGTCACGAGGGTGCGCTCACCCCCGCCGCGCTCGTGGCGCGCGTCCGCTGGCAGCTCGACGGATGGCTGACCTCAAAAGGAGGTCTGTCGGGTGGGCTCGCGTTGGTGCGGCTTGCACCGGACCGGGTCGTGCCCGCGACCGGTCGCCAGCTCGGCTTCTGGGGCGGTGACGCCGCGTCACAGGATCGGGCCGACCGCGCCCTGGCGCGGCTCCAGGGGATGCTCGGTCACGGCGGGGTGGTCACCGCGGTGCTCGCCGGTGGCCGCGCGCCTTCCGAGCGCGTCCGATGGGTGCCATG
This sequence comes from Acidimicrobiia bacterium, assembly GCA_040881685.1. Lineage (NCBI taxonomy): Bacteria > Bacillati > Actinomycetota > Acidimicrobiia > Acidimicrobiia bacterium. The sequence continues at coordinate 12,385 of JBBECS010000001.1, forward strand.
GGGCGAACCGCGTGATGACGCGGCGACCGCGGGTGCGGAAGCACCGGCCTGGCCGGGCGCGATCCCCGGTCCCGCTCCCGCGCGAGTGCACGCACCACCGTTCCCAGCCGAGCTGCTCGATGCCGACGGTTCCCCCGTAGCGGTGTCGGGTCGCGGTGAGGCCACGGCTGCGCCGGCGCGTCTCCGGTGCGACGCGCTGCCCGAAGGTGGGGGTGCGATCACCGCGTGGGCCGGTCCGTGGGCTCACGACCTGCGCTGGTGGGACCTAGATGATGGTCGCACTCGCTACGAGCCGGGATACCCGGCTCGCGGGCGCTCGTCGCTCCACGTGACCCGACGCCGGCGCGCGCTGTGGCAGGTAGTGGTGGGTGAGGACGATGACCAGGTCGCGTGCCTCGTGGTGGTCGAGGCCGGGCGCGCGGGTGTCGAGGCGATCTACGACTGATGACCGGAGGTAACGTCCGACCATGAGCGCACAGTCCACGATCCAGCTCGAGCGGGCATCCAAGTTCATGGACCGCATCCGCAAGTACCAGGTGTTCGTCGACGCCGAAGAAGTCGGCACCATCAAGAACGGCGAGTCAGTGAGCTTCCCGATCGCGCCGGGTCGTCACGAGGTCGTGCTCCTGATCGACTGGGCCTCGTGCCCGCCCGTCACGATCGATGCGAAGCCGGGCGGCACCGTGCGCATGGCCTGTCGCCCAAAGGCCAATCCGCTCAACGCGCTCTACTACGTCCTCTTCGCGCGCGAGAAGTATCTGGAGCTCGACGTCATCGGCTGACGTCGATCGCCACTGCGGTGGGAGACTCCGCGCATGCCGGAGGGAGAGGTCGTCGAACGCGGGAGCGGCGTCCCGCTCGCGAGCATTGTCGTGAGCGACGGCTTGGCAGTTACTCGCACGGGTGACGATGGCTCGTTCTCATTTCCCGATCGGGCCGATGCGGAGTTCGTGTTCGCGACGGTGCCGTCGTCGCACCTGGCGCTGCAGCCCGGCTGGTTCGCCAACGTGCGAGACGGCGACACCGACACGATCCAGATCGAGCTCGATCCCCGGCCAGAGGGAGCGTCCGACGGCTGCACGTTCGTGCAGGTCACCGACCTTCACGTCTCGGTCGATGAGGGGGCGCGCCTGCGCCCGATGATCGAGGCGGGGGTTGTTTCGCCGCCTGGCATCGCCGTGACGGGAGAGGTGAGCGCGGCGGAGCTCCGAGAAGACCTCGAGTTGATCGTCGAGCGCGTCCAGCCCGACTTCATCGCAGCGACCGGCGACCTCGCCGACTACGGCCAACCCGAAGAGCTCGATGCGTACCGCGAGGCGATCACCGGGCTCGGCGCCCCGGTGGCGAGCGTGCCCGGCAACCACGATCACCTCTCGGTGCTGAGCCGGGAGTCCATCGAAGGGTTCTTCTCGACGTGGAAGCAAGAGGACACGCCCGACCTCGGTCCCGGCGAAGCCTTCCAGAAGGCCGTGTTCGGCGGTGACTGGCGTCGGGCAGCGTCGGGTCGCGTGCCGTGGGTAGAAGTGATGGGTCCGCTGTACTACTCGTTCGACTGGGGTGACGTGCACTTCGTCGCGTACGACGGCGAAGGACTACGTCGGTACGGAGACGACTACCCGCAGGACGAATGGCTGGCGAACGAATTCGCGCTGGTCGAGCCAGGCACTCCCGTGGTGGTGCTCACGCACTTTCCGGAGACCGCCGACTTCTACCGGTCACGCTTCGGAACAGTGCGGCTCGTCGCTTCATTGAGTGGGCACTGGCACGGCACGCGCCTGTGGCGTGACGGCGAAGCGCAGCACTGGACCAGCTCGACGCTCGGCTTTGGCGGCATCGACTACACGCCGCGTGGTTACCGGGTCATCGAGGTCGATGCGAACGGCGCAAGATCGTGGTGGGAGACGGTCGAGGCCCCGCGACCGCGCACCGCGCGCGTGTGCGGCGCGGCCGTGTCCGGTGAACGGATGGTGGTCGCGCTGGAGGAACCTGACGCGTCAGGCGCGATCAGCGCGGTCGGCTCGTGGTCGGAACCGTTGGCGGCGGCGGCGCGCGGTGGTGTCGTGGCAGCGAACGGAACGCTCTACGCCCTGGACTCAGGGTCGACGGTGCGGGCGTTCGACGCCGCCAACGGTGACGTGCGCTGGTCGCGCGAGCTCGGGGATCGGTCGGTTCGCTGGATGCTCGGAGCACTGGCAGCGAGCGGGGACCGTGTGTACGTCGGGAGCGCGATCAGCGTGCACGCGCTCGACGCCCGCACCGGCGACGAGATCTGGCGTCGTGACATCTCGCCGGACGACTGGGCCGCGAGTTGGAGCGGCGTGACCGCCGATGACGAGATCGTCGTCGTCGGCGCGGTGAACGATCACCTCCATCTCGCGGCATTGGAAGCCGGCACCGGCGAGGTTCGCTGGCTCCACGAAGGGCGCGACATCGCCGGCGTCAGCGCGACCCCGAGGATCCTCGAGGATCAAGTCTTCGCGGCGCGCGCCCCCGGTTGGCTCCAGGCGTTCGAACGGGGCGACGGCAAGATGCGGTGGGAGGCCCCGCTTGACGACGCCTGGCCAGTCGCGCTCGCGGCCGCCCGCGGCCGCGCATTCGTCCGCAGCTCCAGCGGCACGATCACTGCCCATGATGTGACCGATGGGAGCACTCAGTGGACGTGTGCGCTCGGTCCGGGTCTTCGCGCTGCGCGTCCGTACTCCAGAACAACCGGTGGTGCGCGTCTCCCGCTGGTCGTCTTCGGTCCGTACGTCTGGACGGGCGCCACCCATGAGCTCGTCGGCATCGACCTCGAATCCGGCGAGATCGTGAGTCGAACCGACGCAGGTGGTGAGGTGGCGACTGTCCTCGGCGATGGCCCGAGTGTCTGCGCGGTCACCGTCGACGGACGAGTGGTGCGCGCCGCCCGCTGATCGACTCGCGCCTTCCACCATCGGTGCGAGACTCCTCCGATGCCTGGGGCCGGGGGGCTGCCCACGGGAACGGTCACGTTCCTGTTCACCGATCTTGAGGGTTCAACGCGTCTCTGGGAGGAGCACCCCGAGGCGATGAAGGACGCGCTCGCGCGTCACGACGAGCTGCTGCGGAGCGCCGTCGAATCGCACGGTGGCCACGTCGTGAAGACCACGGGTGATGGCCTCCATGCCGTATTCGCTACTGCCGAGCAGGCGGTCGCGGCGGCGGTGGCGGGACAAGGAGCGCTCTCCGGAGTCGACGGTCCCGAAGGACCGTTGCGCGTCCGCATGGGTCTGCACACGGGCGCAGCTGACGTCCGAGACGGTGACTACTACGGCGGTGCGGTGAACCGCGCCGCGCGAGTGTCAGCGGCCGGGCACGGTGGACAGGTGCTCGTCTCACACGCGACCGAGGAGCTGATTCGTGACGACCTCGGTGACGGCCTGGCGCTCGTCGATCTCGGGGAGCACCGACTGCGCGACCTTGCGCGCCCGGAGCGCTTGTTCCAGCTCGCCGCGCCCGGGATGCCACGTGAGTTCCCGCCCGTCCGCTCGGTTGACGCCTTTCCCGGCAACCTGCCGTCGCAACTCACCTCGTTCGTCGGGCGCGACGACGAGCTGTCCCGAGTTGGCAAGGCGCTCGACGAATCTCGACTTGTCACGCTGATCGGTGTTGGCGGCGTCGGCAAGACGCGCCTTGCCACGCAGGTGGCAGCTGAGGTGCTCCCGCGCTTCGCCGACGGTGCATGGTTGTGCGAGCTCGCGGCTGCCAGCGACGCCGAAGCGATGGTGCAGGTCGTGGCGGCGACGCTTGGCGTCCAACAGCACCCGAACGTCTCGCTCGAAGAGAGCATCCTGGAGTACCTGCGGACCAAGCAACTGCTCTTGGTGCTCGACAACTGCGAGCACCTGCTCGCGGACGCGGGTGGCCTCGCCGAGGGGGTGTTGCACCGATCCGATGGCGTGCGCATCCTCGCGACGAGTCGAGAGGGCCTCGCTGTCGAGGGTGAGCAGGTGTGGCCCCTGCGGTCGTTGCGGACGCCGACATCGACCTCCACCGTCGAGGTCGTGGCGAGCGCGGCGGCGCGGCTCTTCATCGAGCGCGCGCAGGCTGCCGCGCCCGGGTTCGATGTGGATGATGCCAATGCCGCCGCAGTCGCCGAGATCTGCAAGCGCCTCGACGGCATCCCGCTCGCGATCGAACTCGCGGCGGCACGCGTCTCCGCAATGAGTCCGACCGAGATCGCTGCGCTGCTGGACGAGCGCTTCCGCCTGCTCACCGGAGGTCGTCGGACGGCGGTCGAACGGCACCAGACACTGCGCGCCACGGTCGACTGGTCCTACTCGTTGCTCGAGCCCAACGAGCGCTTCGTGTTCGACCGACTCGGTGTGTTCTCAGGCAGCTTCGACAACGCGGCCGCCTCAGCCGTCGTGACCGGCGACGGGATCGAGCACTGGGATGTCGTCGACGCGATGGCGGGTCTCGTCAACAAGTCGATGGTCAACGCCGAGAAGACCTCCGAGGACACCACGCGCTACACAATGCTCGAGACGCTCCGGCAGTACGCACGGGAGCAGCTCGACGAGCACGATGCGTCAGACGACTGGCGGCGTCGCCACGCGCAGCACTATGCGGCCCTTGCCGAGCAAGCAGGGCGTGAGCTCGTCGGCCGAAGGGAGCTGGCCGCTCGTCGTCGCGTCCAGACCGAGCTCGACAACCTGCGCGCCGCCGTGACGTGGGCGCTCGACAGCACGCTCGACGAAGACGTGGAGCTTGGCGTGGGCATCGTTGCCGAGCTGTCGTACGAGGCGACGTGCAACGTGGCCAGTGGTATTGGGGCCTGGGCGGAACGTGCCGTCGAAGCGGCTCGCCGGTCGACATCGGAGCGGCGGCGCGCCGTGCTGGGCGCGGCCGCGTATTACCTGCACCAGGGTCTCGGCGACTTTCCGCGCGCTCGCCAACTAGCGCTTGAGGCGGTCGAGGAGGGATTCGTCGCCGATGCGCCGGGCGGTTCGATCGCGGAGACGACGCTCGGGATGAGCTACATGGCCGCCGGCGAGCGCGAGCTCATGCTGGAGGTGATCGCCAACATCCATCGCCGTCTCGATGAGGGTGGCGAGGACCTGTTCGTCCGCTCAGCGTTGCACTCGTCGACTGCGGCGATGCTCACGACGATCGGTGACTGGAACATGGCGCGGGTTGAAGCATCAGCCGGTCTTGCCACCGCGCGTCAGATCCAGAACCCGACCTGCCTCGCGCTGGCCCTCTTCGCAGTGGGCTGGACCAACTCCGGTGACGACCCGGGTGCCGCGCTTGCCGCGTACGAAGAGAGCATCGCGCTCACTCGTGCGGGAGCCGTCGACGGCGCATTCGGCGCGGCGTTGAGCCAGGCCGCGCAGCTCCGCGCACATGCCGGTGACGCAAGAGGATCATTGGAGGGGCTGCGCGAGGCCATTACCTACTCCCACGAAGTCGGCGATCACATGAACTTCATCAACGCGGTCAATCGCGGCATCCAGATCGTCGGTCTCCTCGGGAACCCGGTCGCCGCGGCGACGCTCTCCGGCGTCATGAAGGGCGACTTGCTCGAAGCGTTCCCCGTGTACGAGCTGAGGGACTTCGAGGGCCGTGGCCAACAGGCCGTCCAGGATCAGGTCCGCAGCGAGCTGGGTGATGACGTCTACAGCGCCGCAATGGCGCGCGGTACCGCGATGTCGTACGACGAGATCGTGGCGTACGTCCTCGCGGAGATCGATCGCATGCTCGCCGAGTTGGACGATGCCTGACCTCCCGACCGGCACGGTCACGTTCCTCTTCACCGATCTCGAGGGCTCGACACGCCTGTGGGAAGAGCGCGCCGAGGCAATGAAGGACGCGCTCGCGCGCCACGACGAGTTGCTGCGCGCGGCGGTTGAGGCTTGCGAGGGTCATGTCGTCAAGACGACCGGTGACGGCGTCCACGCCGCGTTCGCCGATCCAGTGCACGCGATCGATGCTGCGATCGCCGGACAGCGTGCGCTCGACGAGGCGGTGATCGACCCGCCGCTGCGAGTGCGCATGGGCATTCATACCGGTCCGGCGGAGCCCCGCGATGGGGACTACTACGGCAGCGCTGTGAATCGAGCGGCGCGTCTCATGTCAGCCGCACACGGCGGCCAGATCGTGGTCTCGCTCGCCACCGAGGAGCTCGTTCGCGACGACCTTTCGGCGGGGATCGAGCTCATCGACCTCGGCGAGCACCTGCTCCGCGACCTCTCCCGCTCGGAACGCATCTTCCAGGTCGTCGCTCCTGGGCTCCACGAAGACTTCGCGCCGCTTCGCTCCATCGACACCGCGCCCGGGAACCTCCCCGCACAGCTGACGTCGTTCATCGGCCGCGGCGAGGAGCTGCACGAGATTGCCGTGGAACTCGAGAAGAACCGGCTCGTGACGATCACTGGAGCTGGTGGCGTCGGGAAGACGCGCCTCGCCATGCACGTCGCCGCGGAGGTCCTGCCCCGTTACCGCGACGGGGCATGGCTGTGCGAGCTCGCGCCAGTGGTCGATGCCGACGAGATGCACCAAGTGCTGGTTGCAACCCTCGACATTCAACCGCGAGCCGGTGTGTCCCTCCTGGACAGCATCTGCGACGCGCTACGGACGAAGCACGTACTCGTCATCCTCGACAACTGCGAGCATCTACTCCGCGCCGCGCGAGATCTCATTGGGCGGATCCTGGCGTCCTGTCCTGACGTGCGCGTCCTGGCTACGAGCCGGGAAGGGATCGGAATCGCGGGCGAGCAGGTGTGGCCCTTGCGGTCACTCGACATACCGGAGAGTGCTGCCGCACACGAGGTGGCCGAGGCGGAGGCGGCGGTCCTCTTCATGGATCGGGCTCGATCAGTGCGCCCCGGGTTCGTGATCGACGCCGGCAACGCGGCAGCAGTGGCGGACATCTGCCGTCGATTGGATGGCATCCCGCTGGCGTTGGAGCTGGCGGCTGCGCGCATGGTTGCCATGTCGCCGGCAGATGTGGCGACCCGACTCGACGAACGCTTCCGATTGCTGACCGGTGGGCGAAGCGGTGCGGTCGAACGCCATCAGACGCTTCGCGGCGCCCTCGAGTGGTCGTACTCGCTGCTCGATGCTCGAGAACAATGCGTCTTCGATCGATTGTCCGGCTTCTCAGGCACGTTCGATGCCGCCGCAGCCGAGGCGGTGGTTACCGGTGGGGGAGTCGAAGGCTGGGATGTGCTCGACGCCCTCGGTGGCCTCGTGGCGAAGTCGATGCTCATCGCTGAGCCCTCGGATGACGGCACGATGCGGTATCAGCTGCTCGAGACCATGCGGCAATACGCGGCGGAGCAGCTCGAGGAGCACGACGATCCTGATGCGTGGCGCCGCCGGCACGCCGAGCACTACAGCGCGGTCACAGAGGAGGTCGCACGCGGCATTCGGGGTCCTGACGAAGGCCGCTACCGGCAACAGCTTCTCGCCGAGATCGACAACGTCCGTTCGGCGGTGCAGTGGAGCAACGACGCTGCCGACCGCACAGACGCCGAGCTCGGACTGAGGATCATCGCGGCGCTGTCCTACGAGGCGTCTTTCAACCGCCCTCTGGGTGTTGGCGTTTGGGCAGAGCGCGCGGCGGAGCGCGCCGAGCGGTCCACCGAGGGCAGACGGTCTGACGTCTTGAGTGCCGCCGCGAGTAGCGCCCTTGCGCGCGGTGACGTTGATCTGTGCGCCGTGTTCGCAAACGCAGCGCTGGAGCACGGCCCGCAAGCGGACAGCTGGTCCCCGAGCCTCCCGTATCTGGCGCTTGCGTATCGCGCCCTGACCGTGGGAGCTCACGACGAGATGCGCTCGGTGATCGCGGACTGGCGTCGGACGTTGGAGTCGATCGACGCCGACGACTTCCAGCGGGCGAGCGGGTACTGGACGTGGGCTGCATTCGGCTCGCTGTTCGGTGACCCGCAAGCTCTGGAAGACGCCCGCGCCGCGACGACGGTCGCGCGCAAGTCCGGCAATCCCACTGCGATCGGAAACAGCCTTCACGCGCTCGGCATGGCGCTCGCCCGAAGTGACCCGGATGAAGCGCTTGCGGTACTCGAGGAGGCCGCGACCGTCAAGATGGTGTCCGGCAAGTCGAACTTGCTGGGCAATGCGTATGCGCTGATCGCACAGCTGCGAGCGCGTCGAGGTGAACGATCGGCAGCGCTCGAAGCCCTGCGCTTCTCGATCGCGCACTTGGACGAAGCCGGTGACAAGCCACAGTTCCTCGGCACGATCGACTGGGCCGTGGTGATCTTCCGCCTCTTCGAGGAAGACGAGGCCATGGCGGTGACGGCGGGCGTGGCGATCGACGGTCCGCTCGCGGTCCTGAACAACTTCCCCGGAGTGCCGAGGCACGGAGACCCGGCGTTGAGCAAGGTCGAGGCGCGCCTCGGTGCCGAGCGGTATCGGGAGCTAGTGGCACAGGGTGCGGCCATGTCCTATGACGAAGTCGTGCAGTACCTGTTCGCTGAGATCGACCGGATGCTCGCTGAGACGAGTTAGGTGAGCCCGAAAGCGCCACGATCACCTTGGCCGCGACCGCGGCGGGCGGGCGATCGACGCCGATGATGATCGCGTCGTTCGGGATCTCGAGCGCTTCGATCTGCGAAGGGAGCAGCGACGCCGGCGCGATGACCGGTGGCTCACAGCGCCATCATGGCGCGCGGTGCACGACGCGCGACTTCGAACGCTCAACTGTCGGAAATGTATCGCTCAGTTGAGAGTTCGATACCAGCTCGCAAAGAATCTCAAAACTTTCTGAGATTTCTGCGTGACATCCGGCTTGACTGTCACACCACCCTGTCATCCTGAACGCATGACGTTCGGGGAGATCGCCGCCGCGCTGCGAGAACGACTCGCGACGCTCGAGCCCGAGTGCTACTCGGGTGCTGACGCGGCGCGTCACGCCGAGGTCACCGCGGAGATCCGCAACCTCGGCGACACCGCCACGATCTTGCTCGCCAAGCGTGCCGCCGACACTCGTGCGTGGACTCGCGTCTCCCACGCTGCGTCGGCCGAGCAGTGGCTCGCCAACGTCTCGGGGACGTCCGAGCACACGGCTCGCGAGCAGCTCCTCACCGCGTACCGATTCGATGCCCTCATGATGCTCGCCGCGGGCGGTGCGCCCGCTGAACGGGCGAAGCGCCCCGAGCCGGTAGTACGGCTCAACGTCGGGCTGCAGTCACTCCTCGAGGGGCGCACGGTGGCGGGTGAGGTGTGCGAGATCCCCGGTGTCGGCCCGGTTCCGGTCGCGCACGCCCGCGAAGTGTTGCAACACGGCTTGCTCGAGCTCGTGATCTCCGACGGAGTCGACGTGCACAGCGTCGTCTCGACGACCCGCCACATCCCCAAGGCACTCAAGATCGCCGTGGATGCCCGCGACGGCGGCCGCTGCAAAGTCAGCGACTGCGACCACACCAGGGCAATCGAGCGCCACCACACGCTCGGCTTCGCGGAGCATCGGCTCACTACCTACGAGGTGCTCGGAGGCGTCTGTCCCGACCACCACGACCTCATCACGCACCGCGGCTACACGGTCATCGAGAACGACGACGGCACCTGGTCGCTCCGAGCGCCACCCCATACCAGCGCGGCGTGACACGCCGCTCCGGGTCCGCGATTCGTCTCAGTGAGCGGTGAGACTCGTGTCATGTACGAGTACCTCATCCGCAACTGGACGAAAGGTCGGCATGAAGGTCGGTATCCGACGCTTGATGCTGCCTTGGCCGCGGTTCCCATGCGGTGTGCTGACCGCGACGAGTTCACAGTCTGGGAAGGGCATCGCTTCAACCGCGGTGATACCGCGAATGCAGTTTTCGATGGGCGGTATCGGTCGGCGCGCTGACCGGGATGCCGGGCCCTTCTTGCCCTAGCGAACATACGTTCGATAGGGTGCCCAGCCCGGCCCTTCGGGGTTCTGGGTCCTGGCGGAGTAGGGCCCGTGGAGCACGGCGCTGGCGAGCGGCCCGCAGGGCGGCGGTCGGGTATCCCGATCGCCGAGCGAGCGCGCCCAGAAGGTGGCTATGCCGAGCTGCACTGCCACACCAACTTCTCGTTCCTCGATGGTGCCAGTCACCCTGAGGAGCTGGTCGACGAGGCCGCGCGCCTCGGCTTGGCCGCGCTCGCGGTCACCGACCACGACGGGTTCTACGGGATCGTGCGCTTCGCGCTGGCCGCCGCATCAGTGGGGATGCCGACGGTGTTCGGCGCCGAGCTCACCCTCGACCAGACGGCTGGGCCGCCGAACGGAGTCGCGGATCCGCCGGGGAACCATCTGGTGGTCCTCGCGGAAGGACCGCTTGGTCACGCCCGTCTCGCACGGGCGATCAGCGAAGGACAGATGGCGGGGGAGAAGGGCGCGCCGCGCTTCGTGATCGAAGCGCTCGCTGCCGCGTCACGCGCCGGTGTGCACCTCACTCACAACCGCACCAGTGCGACGAACGACGCATGGCACGTGCTCACCGGTTGCCGCAAGGGACCGCTGGCGCGCGCGCTCCACGCCGAGGGTCCGGCGGCAGCTCGGCGCGCGCTCGACCACTTGACCGACGCATTCGAGCGCGACCGCGTGCTCGTTGAGCTGTGGGACCACGGCGATCCCCTCGACCGGCACCGCAACGACGCGCTCGCCGAAGTCGCGATCAGGGCAGGTGTCGATGTGATCGCCACCAACAACGTGCATTACGCCACACCGCAGCAACGCCAACTCGCTGCCGCGCTCGCGGCCATCAGATCGAGACGTTCGCTCGACGAGATCGACGGCTGGCTGCCGGCATCGTCGTTTGCACACCTGCGCAGCGCGGCCGAGCAGCACCGGCGATTCGCGCGGTGGCCCGGCGCGGTCGAACGGACCGTCGACATCGCGCGCCAGTGCGCCTTCGACCTGCGCCTCGCCGCACCGAACCTCCCCAACCTCGACGTGCCACCCGGTCACACCGACATGTCGTGGCTGCGCGAGCTCACCCGGCGCGGCGCCGCACGCCGCTACTCACCCAGTCACCCCGACCATGAGAAGGCGCAACGTCAGATCGCCCACGAGCTCGACGTGATCGAGCAGCTCGGGTTCCCCGGCTACTTCCTGCTGATCTTCGAGATCGTCGAGTTCTGCAAGGAGCAGGACATCTACTGCCAGGGCCGGGGGAGCGCCGCGAACAGCGCGGTTTGCTACGCCCTCGGCGTCACCAAAGCCGACGCGGTCGCGCTCGGACTGCTCTTCGAGCGGTTCCTGTCGCCCGAGCGCGACGGGCCACCCGACATCGACCTCGACATCGAGCACCAGCGAAGAGAGGAGGTCATCCAGTACGTCTACGACAAGTACGGGCGCGACCGCGCCGCGCAGGTCGCCAACGTCATCACCTACCGACCGCGCTCCGCATTGCGCGAGATGGCCAAGGTCGCGGGCCTCTCACCCGGACACGCCGATGCGCTCGCCAAGCAGGTGGACAGATGGGGGCGCGGTGACGATCCGTTGGCGGTGGTGGGGGAGAGCGGAGCCGAGCGGCCCGAAGGGCGGGGCCGGGTATCCCGGCCCCGAGCGAGCGCGACCATGGTGTTGGACCTGGCGACCCAGGTGCTCGACTTCCCGCGCCACCTCGGCATCCACTCGGGCGGCATGGTGATGGCCGACCGCCCGCTCGTGGAGTTCTGCCCGGTCGAGTGGGCTCGCATGGAGGACCGCTCGGTGCTCCAGTGGGACAAGGACGACTGCGCGTCCGCAGGCCTCGTGAAGTTCGACCTGCTCGGGCTCGGGATGCTCACGATGCTGCACATGGCCGTCGACCTGGTGCGTGAGCACGAGGGGATCGAGATCGACCTGGCCACGATCCCCCAAGAAGACGAGGTGTACGACCTGCTGTGCGCGGCCGACACGATCGGCGTGTTCCAGGTGGAGAGCCGCGCACAGATGGGCACGCTGCCGCGCCTTCGGCCGCGCACCTTCTACGACCTCGTGGTTGAGGTCGCGCTGATCCGCCCCGGGCCGATCCAGGGCGGCTCGGTACACCCGTATCTGCGCCGGCGCACCGGTGAGGAGCCCGTCACCTACCCGCACCCGATCCTCGAGCCGTGCCTACGCAAGACGCTCGGTGTGCCGTTGTTCCAGGAGCAGCTCATGCAGATCGCCATCGACGCGGCCGGCTTCACGCCGGGGGAAGCCGACCAGCTGCGCCAGGCGATGGGGTCGAAGCGCTCGAAGCAGCGCATGGCTGCGATGCACGACCGGCTGATGCAGGGGATGGCCGAGCGCGGGATCGACACCGACGCGGCCACCGACATCGCTCACAAGCTCGAAGCCTTCGCGCAGTTCGGCTTCCCCGAGAGCCACTCCGTGAGCTTCGCCTACCTCGTGTACTCGAGCTCATGGGTGAAGCTGCACTACCCGGCCGAGTTCGTGTGCGCGCTGCTCAACGCGCAGCCGATGGGCTTCTACTCGCCGCACACGCTCGTGCGTGACGCCGTTCGCCACGGGGTGCAGGCGCTCGGACCCGACGTGAACATCTCCCGCACGGACTGCACGCTCGAAGCACGCACGCCCGATGCGGGCCCGGTCGGTCGTCCGCGCAATGGGTGGCACGCCGACCCGTCCGAGCACGCGCTGCGCATCGGGTTGCGCTACGTGCGCGGACTCGCCGACGCGCTCCTCGAGCGCATCGAGACGGCGCGTGAGGCCAGCGGAGCATTCATCAGCCTGGAGGACTTCACGCGCCGGACCAATGCCCCCGGTGACGCGCTCGAGGCGCTGGCCACCGCCGGCGCGTTCGGTTCCCTCGGCGTGGAGCGGAGAGAGGCGTTGTGGGCAGCGGGCGCGCTGCACGACGCCCGCCCCGGCACGCTCCCCGGCGTGATCACCGGGGTCGAGGCGCCTCCCCTGCCCGGCATGGAGCCGATCGACGAGACGAACGCCGATCTCTGGTCCACCGGCATGTCCACGAGCCGACACCCCACGGAGTTCGTGCGCGCTGCGCTCAGCGCCCGGGGCGCCGTCACCGCGGAGGCGCTCAGAGGGCTCTCCCACCGCACGGTCGTGGAGGTGGGTGGGATCGTCACCCACCGCCAGCAGCCGGAGACGTCCAAGGGCGTGGTGTTCATCAACCTCGAGGACGAGACCGGCCTCGTCAACGTGGTCTGCACGCCCGATGTGTGGAAGCGGTTCCGCAAGGTGGCCCGCACCTCACCCGCGCTGATCGTGCGCGGGATGCTCGAGCGTCAACAGGGCGTGATCAACCTGCTCGCCCACCGCATCGAAGCACTCGCTCTCCGCCCGGCCGCCCTCCTCAGATCGCGCGACTTCCACTAACGGCGGCGCCGGAGGCGCTCGCAGTCGCTGGCGAGCGTCTCGAAGAGCGGCGCGGTGGCGAGGGGCCATGCCGCTCGTCACCAAGGAGACGAAGCCTGCGGAGTCGACCAAGGATGTGGTTCCCGGCGCCGAGCGAGCGCGACAGGAAGGGGGATACCCTGACATCGCCGTCATGGAGATCAGAATGAACGAGCCTCCGAGTACAAACCAATGCTGCGCCGCCTCCGCATCGTGCGGCGGTTCCTCGCGCTCGTCCGCGCGGACCCAGCCGGCTTCCGTGCTGGCTTCGTCGCGCACCTGCTCAGCACGGCAACCGGCCTCGCTGCCGGCGTAACGCTCGGCTCGATCACCGGCACCCTCGAACAGCTCCCCGGTCTCCTCGTTCTCGTTCCGGCAGCGGTCGGCCTGCGCGGCAACGTGTATGGCGCGCTCGGAAGTCGCCTGGGCACCGCGGTCGCGACGGGAACGTTCCGACTCTCCGCCCGGCGTGACACCGAAGTCGGGCAGAACCTGTGGGCGGCCGCCTCATTGTCCTTCGGTGCCTCGCTCCTGCTCGCGCTCGTGGCCAAGGGAGTGGCCGAGTCGTTCGGTGTGCGCAACGCCATGTCAATCGGCGACTTCGTGGTCGTGTCGGTGGTGGGCGCGCTCATCCCGACCGTGGTGGTGATGGCGATCACCGTGGGCGTCGCAGCACTGAGCGTGCGTCGTGAATACGACCTCGACAACGTCGCCGCGCCGGTCGTTACCGCGGCAGCCGACATGATCACGCTGCCCAGCCTGTTCCTGGCCGCCTTGCTGGTCATTGACGCGCCGCGCTGGCTCGTCGCCGCGCTGGCGATCGCTTCGGCGGCCGCGACCCTGACCGCGCTCGTTGGCTGTTTGCGGAGCCATCTGCCGGTCCTGCGCCGTATCGCACGCGAGTCGCTCCCGTTCCTGATCGCCGCGGGGGCCCTCAGCACGTTCGCTGGGGTCACCATCCAGTCGCGGTTCGATTCGCTCTCCGAGGAGCCCGCTCTCTTGATCGTGATCCCGCCGTTGCTCTCGTTGTCCGGCTCGCTAGCTGGCATCCTCTCGGCGCGCGTGGCCACCAAGCTCCACCTCGGTCTCGTCAGCCCCGACCGCTTCAGTCCTCGACCGGTCGTGGAGGACATCACGCTGGTCTACGTGATCGCGATCCCGATCTTTCTCGTGCTCGGGATCGCTGCCGACGTGATCGCAGCCGTGGCCGGGATCGCGAGCCCTGGCGTCTTCGAGATGCTCGCGCTCATGATGCTCGCTGGGATCGTTGCGACCGCGCTGTCGTGCGTCGTGGCGTACTTCGGGGCATTGCTGACCTACCGACTGGGCTGGGACCCCGACAACAACGGCATCCCCATGGTGTCGTCGGCTTCCGACTTCCTCGGAGCGGCTTCACTCATGGTGTCTCTCGCAATACTGGGGCTGTCGTGAAAAGAGGGAAGATGGAGAACGAGCGGCCGCGGAGCCAGGGGAGTAGGTACCCTGGCCCGCAGCGAGTGAGCGAAGGTTGATGGACGACAAACCTCCACGGAATCTCAAGGCCATGCTCGCGGAGGCGAAGGATTCCTCCGAGCTCATGGTCGACTTGGCATACGCGGCGCTCTTCTTCGGCGACGAGCACATGGCTGCCGAAGTGCACGAGCTCGAGGAGCGCCTGAGCGGCCTCGTGCACGAAATGCGCGAGATCTGCATCCTCGCGGCGCGTTCCCCACACGACGCCGAGCAGATGTCGAGCGTCCTGCACGTGGTCGCCGCGATTGAGCGAATGGCCAACGGCGCGGAGGACATCGCGCGCATCGTCACGCACCGGTTGGGCATCCCGGCCGCGCTCGTCGCCGACCTTGCCGCGGCCGAAGAGGTCTCGCACCGCGTGCGCGTCCGTGCCGACTCCGCGCTCGCCGGACGCTCGCTCGCCGATGTCGAGCTGCCGGTGGAGGTCGGGATGCGCGTCGTCGCGATCCGACGCGGCAAGGAGTGGATCATCGACCCCGACGGCGACGAGGTGCTCGTGCCCGATGACGTGTTGATCCTGCGCGGCCCGCCCGCGGGGATCGGTGAGCTCCGAGAGCTCGCGGGCGCGCCCGAGTGGCGCCCGCCTCAGGTCGAAGAGGATCCTGCCATCACCGACCTCGATCGGGCCGTCGATGTGCTGGTCGAGATGAAGAACGTGTCCGAGGTGGCGATCGGCCTCGCCTACTCGGCCCTGCTGTTCAACGATCAGAGCCTGGCCGCGGAGGTGAACTCCCTCGGGGACCGGCTCGACGAGATGCGGGAACGGCTCGAGGTCTGGGTCCTACGCAGCGCGGCCAACGAGGTCGACCCGTCGCCGCTGCGCGGCTTGCTGCACCTGGGTGGCGCGGCCGAGGAGTTGGGCGACGCGGCACAGCAGATGGTCTGGCTGATCGAAGAGGGTGAGGAGATGCACCCCGTGCTCAAGATCGCGCTCGGCGACAGCGACGAGGTGATCGCGTGGGTGCCCGTGGCGTCGGGGTCCGCGCTCGAGGGCAAGACCCTCGCCGAAGCCCGGCTCGAGGTGGAGACCGGCTTCTATCTTCTCGCGATCCGGCGCGCAGGCCGATACGTGTACCGGCCGCGCGGTCACGTCCGATTCGAAGCCGGTGACGAGCTCATCGCCAGCGGACCTGACGAGGGCCAAGCCGTCCTGGCCGAGCGGTGTGGCTACCGGATCCTCGAGGATGACGACACCGGTGAGATCGAGCTGGTTCCCGCCGGCAGCGCGAAGGCTGAGTAAGCGACGCCTTCTCGCGATCTGATCGGTAGCCTCCAACACTCCCGCTCTCGGCGCTTCGCGCCGGGCCGCTCGGGCCTCGGCTACCAGCATCGCAGGGTACCTGCGATGCTGATCGCTAGCCTCCCGGCGTGGCTGAACCGGCGCACCAGACTCCCGACACCGGTCTGACTGATGTCGAGGTGCGTGACCGGATCGATCGTGGGCTGACCAACGAGACGAGCGAGCGCACGAGCCGGACCTACAGCGAGATCGTCCGCGCCAACGTCCTCACCCGCTTCAACGCCATCCTCGGCGTGATGCTCGTGGTGATCCTGAGCGTCGGCGAGATACAGGACGCCACGTTCGGCCTGATCCTTGTCGCCAACTCACTGATCGGGATCATCCAAGAGGTCCGTGCCAAGCACCAGCTCGATGCGCTCGCGGTCACGGTCGCGCCCCGACTGCACGTGTTGAGGGACGGAACGACCACCGAGCTGCCGGTGGAGTCGATCGTCCTCGATGACCTCTGCGAGCTGCGCACCGGCGACCAGGTTCCGGTCGACGGGATCGTGCGGTCGGTTGCCGGGTTGGAGATCGACGAATCGTTGCTCACGGGTGAGTCCGACGCGGTCGCCAAGGATCCGCAGGAGGAAGTGTTGTCCGGCTCCTTCGTCGTGGCCGGGTCGGGACGCTTCCAAGCGACACACGTGGGTGGCGACGCCTATGCCCGCCGGCTCGCCTCCGAAGCGCGCCGGTTCACGCTCGTGAAGTCGGAGCTGGTGTACGGGATCAACACCTTGCTGCGATACATCCAATACGCGCTCTTCCCGGTGACGGCGCTCCTCCTCTGGCGTCAGCTCGAGACCCGCGAGGTCGACGGTGCGCTCACGAGCGTCGTCGCTGGCGTGGTCGGAATGGTCCCCGAAGGGCTCGTGCTGCTCACGAGCCTCGCCTTCGGGATCGCGACCGTGACGCTGGCGCGTCGCAACGTTCTCGTGCAGGAGCTCCCAGCGGTCGAGGTGCTCGCGCGCGTAGATGTGGTGTGCCTCGACAAGACCGGCACCCTGACCGAGGGCGATGTGGTGTTCGACCGTCTTGAACCCGTTGGCTCCGACCTCGGTGAAGCCGAGCAGGCGCTGGGTGCGCTCGCGGCCGATGAGAACCGCAACGCGACACTGGGCGCGATCGCGCAGGCATTTGGCGACCCCGGCTGGACGCGAGTGTCGGTCGTCGCCTTCTCGTCGGCCCGGAAGTGGAGCTCGGCGACGTTCGCTGACCACGGCACGTGGGTCTTCGGAGCGCCCGAGATGGTCCTGGCCACGTCGGGTTCGGAGCACCCCGCTCGGCAGCGGTCCGATGAGCTGGCTGCCGCGGGCAACCGCGTGCTCGTCCTGGCGCGTTGCGGCAGCCCGATCGCCGGGGAGGTTCTGCCCGACGACCTCGAACCGGCGGCGCTCGTCCTGCTGGCCGAGCACGTGCGCCCCGATGCAGCCGAGACGCTGGCGTACTTCGCCGACCAAGGGGTGAGCTTGAAGGTGATCTCCGGCGACAACCCGCGCACCGTCGCCTCGGTCGCGCGCGCGGTCGGGTTGTCCGGTGCGGAGGACGTGATCGACGGACGCGACTTACCCGACGACCAAGACGAGCTTGCCGACGTTCTCGAGGGGCACTCCGTGTTCGGTCGGGTGACACCGCAGCAGAAGCGGGCGATGGTCGGTGCGCTCCAGTCGAGGGGCCACGTCGTGGCGATGACCGGCGACGGCGTGAACGATGCATTGGCGCTCAAGGACGCCGACATCGGTGTGGCCATGGGTTCGGGCGCCGCCGCGACGCGCGCCGTTGCCCAGCTCGTCCTGCTCGACAGTCGGTTCGCAACGATGCCTGGCGTCGTTGCCGAGGGTCGACGCGTGATCGCCAACATCGAACGCTCGGCCAACCTGTTCGTGACCAAGACGATCTATGCCGTGCTCCTCGCGCTCGCGGTGGTTGCCACCGGATGGCGATATCCGTTCCTGCCCCGCCACCTCACGATCGTGAGCACGTTCACGATCGGAATCCCCGGCTTCTTCCTCGCGCTCGCGCCCAACAAGCGGCGCTACATCCCCGGCTTCCTCGAGCGGGTGGTGCGGTTCTGTGTGCCCGCCGGTGTCGTTGCCGGAACCGCGTCGCTCGTCACCTATGCAATCGCCCGATACGAAGAGAACCTCACCTTGCGAGAGTCCCGCACGACCACGACGCTCGTGCTGGTCGCCGTCGGGCTCTGGGTACTCGTGATCTTGGCGCGCCCGTTCACTCTTTGGAAGGCGATGCTGGTCGGGACGATGGTGGGCGCGGTCGTGCTCATCCTCGTCATCGAGCCCGCGCGCGACTTCTACGCGCTCGAGCTCCCTGATTGGCGGATCGTCGGTGAGGCCGGACTGGTTGCCGGTGCCGCCATCCTCGTGCTCGAGGTCGGCTGGCGGGCGTCCCGCATCATTGGTTGGCGGAGGGATCCAGTCCCGGACGACTAGCGCCGGAAACGACTAGATGGTCGTACCGACGAGGTCCCCGATGAGCGCCGCCGCGCCCATCGCCAGACCGCCGCCCGCGAGCACGCGAGCTGCCGCGCGACCCATCGGCGCACCGCCCAGCCGACCACCGACCGCGCCGGTGAGCGCGAGCAGGGCCAGCGCGACGCCGGCGACCACTTCGATCCGTCCGTCGGACGGTGCGGCGGCCGCGCCCCCGAGCGGCAACGACGCGCCGACCGCGAAGCTCCCAGCCGACACGAACGCGGCCTGCCACGGGCGCGCTCGCCCCGCGTGGTGTATGCCCAGCTCATCACGCAGATGCGCGCCGAGCGGATCTTCCGCGGTCAGCTTCGTGGCAACCTCTCGAGCGAGGGCCTCGTCGAGCCCGCGTTGGAGATAGATCTCGGTGAGCTCCTCGAGCTCGAGTTCGGGGGTGCGAGCAAGCTCACGACGCTCGCGTGCGATGTCGGCCCGTTCCGTGTCGCGTTGAGAGCTGACGGATACGTACTCACCCGCGGCCATCGACAGAGCGCCGCCCACGAGCGCGGCAAGGCCGGCCACGATGATCGAGCTGCGTGATGCCGAGGCTGCGGCGACCCCGATCAAGATGCTGGCAGTCGAGACGATGCCGTCGTCCGCGCCGAGGACCGCCGCGCGCAACCACCCGATCCGTCGGAAGCGATGCCGCTCGCGATGCGGTCGTGGGATCACAGCCACTTTCGGCGCTTGAAGTACATGTAGAGCGGGAGGCAGAGCACCGCGATGACCCCAGCGATCCAGGCAAACCCAGCCTCCCAGCCCACCCCGGGCGCAGTTTGGAAGTTCATGCCCAATGCGCCGGTCACGAGGGTGGCCACGAGGAGGATGGCGCCCCACGCGGCGATCTTCTGTTGGACGAGGCTCATCTGGTTCGACGTGACCGCAAGGTCGGCGTCACGCAGGCCCGTGAGCACATCGCGTTGGGACTCAGCGAGATCGGCGACCCGCAGGACGTGGTCGTACAAGTCCTGGAAGTGCGCGAGCGCAGCCTCGCTGATGTCAGGGTCCTCGCGGCGCAAGAGCTGCCCGACGACCTCGCGCAAGGGCAGGGCGGCACGCCGGAACCGCAGGATCGCCTTGCTCAGATCGAACAGTTCACGCGGCCGGCCCCGTCGGATGCGATCGACGGTGTCGTCGAGCACGACCTCCTGCAGTGCGTCGAGGCGGTCGTCCACGGCGTCGCTCACGAGGAAGTAGCGGTCCACCACGCCGTCGAGCAGCGCCCAGAGCAAGAAGCCCTCGTCGGTCGTCCCTGGGTCTGTCCGCTGACGCTCGAAGGATCGGCGGACCACGCCGATCGGGTACAAATCGTGTTCCGGGTTCTCGGGACATTGACACACCGACAACAACCATCCATCGCCGAACACCACATCGATCTCGCGGGTCACCAGCTCGACCGCGGCTTCGCCCTCGGTCTCTTCGAGGTCACCCAGGAGCTCGCAATCGTGGACCGCGACGTGGAAGTGATCTTCGTAATGGTCGAGCTTCGTGCGCTGCTCGCCGTGCTCGAGGTCCTCGACGATGAACTTGTGCAGCCGAAGCTTCGCGCCGAGCGTCTGAATCTCCTCTGCAGTTGGTCCTTCGCATTCGATCCAGAGCAAGGCATCAGGCTGGGTCTCGGGGAGCGCATCTATGTCGACGGCTTGTGGCTCGTCGACGCCTTCGCGGTATCGCCAAGCGCGGATCACCCTTGGAGCCTATGGGACGGCCTACGCGACTGGCGGTCTCACGCTGCGGTCACAAGTACGATCCATCGATGGCCGTCGACGCCCCAGAACAGACCGCGGACGAGCTGCGAGCGCAGACGTTGGAGTGGCTACAGAGCGAGCTGCCCAGCGGATGGATGGAGGCGATCGACACCGACGACCGCGACGGTTGGACCAAGTTGCGCGCCGCTCTCGACTACTCGGCATGGTGCACGCGCTTCGGCGAGTCGGGCTTTGCGACACCGACGTGGCCGAAGGAGTACGGCGCCGGCCTGTCACTCAGTCCGGGTCAGGCGAAGCACGTCAACGACGCGCTGAACCACTACAAGGTGGCGCGGCCGTTCAACATCATCGGCATCGGCATGGGCGGACCCACCCTCATCACCTGGGGCACCGAGGAGCAGAAGCAGCAGCTCTTGCGCGGGCTCGCTACGAACGAGGAGATCTGGTGCCAGTTGTTCTCTGAGCCGGGCGCGGGCTCTGACGTCGCCGGCCTTTCGACGCGTGCCGTGCGTGACGGCGACGAGTGGGTCGTCACTGGTCAGAAGGTCTGGACGACGCTTGCGCACCTCTCGCGCTGGGGAATGCTGCTCGCCCGCACGAACCCCGACGTTCCGAAGCACAAGGGGCTCACGTACTTCGTGATCGACATGCACGCGCCGGGGGTGGAGATTCGTCCGCTGGTGCAGATCACCGGCGACGCTGAGTTCAACGAGGTGTTCTTCGAAGGCGCCAGGATCCCCGACGCGATGCGGGTCGGTCCCGAGGGCGAGGGCTGGCGCGTCGCGGTTACCACCCTGATGAACGAGCGCGTCGCCCTGTCCGGTGCGGGCTCTCTTTCGGGAGATGCCGTCGGCGGGAGCGCGATCGAGCGCCTGCTCGCTCGCCAGCAGGGTGTGACGGACCCGCGCCTGCGTCAGCGGCTCGCCCAGGCATACATCGACGGTCGCCTCATCCGTTTCAACAACCAGCGCGCGGGCGATCGACGCAAGCGCGGCGCCGAAGCGGGCCCCGAAGGGTCGATCACGAAGTTGATGCAGGCTGAGTACAACCAACGCCTCCAGAAGCTCGCGATCGACCTCGAGGGTGCACGCGGAATGGCGTGGGAGGGCCCGGAGCTCACCCACGTCAACGAACGCGGCATGGCGTGGATGACCACCGACAGCGATGCCTCCCGTGACATCGCGCGCGGCTTCTTACGGGCGCAGGCGAACACGATCGAGGGTGGCACCTCGAACGTGATGCGCAACATCCTGGGCGAGCGCGTGCTCGGTCTCCCCAAAGAGCCCGACAGCTCGCGCGACCTGGCCTGGAAGGACGTGCCGCGCTCCGCGTGAGACCGCTGGTGCTGTGAAGCGATCCCTCCAGCGGTTCCTGCGCCGACGTGGGGCGACTGCCGAGGAGATCGAGAACGCGGCCCGCCACGGCTATCTGTCGCTGCTCGTGCTCGACCGGGCCATCATGCCTGGCACCCAGCAGTACACGATCGCGGAGCTCGCTGAGCGCGCGGGCACCGATCTGGAAACCGCGCGGCTGCTGTGGCGCGCGATCGGTTTCCCCGACCTTGCCGAGGGGTTGCCCGTCTTCACCAAAGCGGATGTCGACGCGTTGCGCGCGTTCGTGGACCGGATCAAGACCAGCTCCGTGCTCGACTGGACGCTCGAGCGGGCGCTCTCGCAAGCCCGCGTGTTGAGTTCCTCCCTCGCCCGGGTCGCGGATTCAGAGACCGACGAGCTGACGCACTCAGCCCGTCTCGCCCGTGAAGCGGGGCTCGATGACGAGCAATTCGCACTGGCGATCGCAGAACGCCTCGACTTCGAGGCCATTGCCCGACTGATCGACCACGCGCACCGGCTCCAGCTCCGCGCCGCGATCTGGCGTCGGTTGGCCGGAATCGATCCATCCACCCCGGGTGCGGTCACCGGTGCGGTCGGCTTCGTCGACCTCGTCGGTTACACCGCGCTGTCCCAAGACCTCGATGAGAGCGAGCTCGGAGCGCTCGTCGCACGGTTCGCCGACCTCACTCACGACTCAGTCGTGGGTCAGGGTGGGCGGATCGTGAAGACGATCGGTGACGAGGTGATGTTCGTGACCGACACCGCGAGTGCAGCCGCGGCGATCGCGTTGATGCTCACGGAGCGTTCGAAGGAGGACGAGCTGCTTCCCTCGGTCCGAGCCGGTGTTGCGTACGGCCCGTTGCTCGCGCGCGAGGGCGACTACTTCGGACCGGTTGTGAACTTTGCCAGCCGCCTTACCGATCTGGCGCGCCCCGGGCAAGTGCTCGCATCGGGTGAGTTCGCCGACGCGCTCGCACCCGCGACGGGGATCCAAGCCCGCCGTCACGGCGTCCGGAGGCTCCGTGACATCGGTCGCGTCGAGGTCTTTCGCCTCGATCGCGCGTAGACACGTCTCAGAGCTCGCAGCGCGCGCCGCGCGGCGGCATCTTGCGTTGGACGAGATAGCGGTCGACGGCGGTGTCGATGCAAGCCACGCCGGACAGATAGCCACCGTGCTGGGTGCTGTCGAGCGTCAGGACTCGTGAACCGCGCAAGCGCCGCTGGAGATCCAACGCACCCGCGTACGGTGTGGCCGGGTCGCGGGTGACGCCGACGATGAGCACCGGAGGCGCGTCTGTCGCCCGCACGTGACCGAGCTGCTCCTCCTTCCGGGGCGTCGGCAGTCTCGGGTCGCAACCCAGCGGTGAACCGGCGAACGCACGACCGAAGACCGGGAACCGCTTGATGAAGTCGATGAACTTGGCTCGGAACTCGCTGAAGGAGACTCGTTCGACCGGTTGATCCGCGCACCGGATGACCCCGATCGCCTCGTGGAGGTTGTTGTAGGTGCCGTTCGGGGCACGCCCCGCATACCCATCGTTGAACAGGCGTAGGTATGTTCCGTCGCGGTCCTCCTCGGCGTCGCGCAGAGCTTGGCCAAGGTCGTTCCGACCCTGCTCCGAGTAGAGCGCGGCGAGCATCGCTACGTAGAACTCGGTCACCCCGACGGTGCGCCCATCGAGTGTGTCGAGAACAAGCCCATCCTCGAACTCGTCGCGCAGGCGGAACAGGCCTTCCCGAGGGTGCCCGTTCGAATAGAAGGGACAGTCGGGATCGCTCTCGCACGTAGTCACGAAGGTCTCGATGGCGTCCTCGAAGCCGCGGACGTTGCCACGCTGGTTTTGTTCGGGACTCGTGGACAGGTTGACCGCCGAATCGAGCACGAGTGCGCGGACGTTGCTCGGGAACTCTTGTGCGTACACCGCACCCAGCGTGGTGCCGTACGAGAAGCCCAGATATGTGAGCTTTGGGTCACCGAGTGCGGCCCGGAGGCGATCCAGGTCGCGCGCGACGTTCCGTGTCCCGACGTGGGTGAGCCACTCGCCGTGCCGGTCGATGCACGCCCCCACCAAGTCCACGGAGAACACGGTGCCGTCGTAGTAGGCGGGGAGCTCGGACTGGCTGTCTGGGGTCACGTCCTCGGACCAGGCCCGGTCGAAGGTGGCGTCGTCAACACAATCGATCGGTCGCGAGCGCCCGGTACCGCGTGGGTCGAAGCTGACGATGTCGAAGCGCTCGCGGATCTCGGCGGGCAGAGACTGGTACGCGACCCGCAGCGAGTCGGTCCCGGGATCGCCGGGCCCGCCGTAGTTGACGACCAGGCTGCCGATCCGCGCGTCGGGGTTCACGGCTTGGCGCCGGATGAGGCTCATCCCGACCTGCTCGCCCTGGGGCACGGCGTAGTCAACTGGCACATCGAGCGTCGCGCATTCGAAACCGTCGCGGCACCCGCGCCACGTGAGCGGTTCAACAGCTCCCGCGCCCGCTCGCGCGGCCGTGGTGCTCGACGCGAGCAGCGCCGCGACGAGCAAGAAAGCGGAAACGACGCGGCGCGACACAGGCGGACTGTATCGGCCGTCGCGTCGGCGACCGATGCGAGCGATATCCTCGGCTTCGGATGACGTCGCCCCTCGGGCCCCTCGTCGATCGCGATGGCAACCCCCTCTGCGTGCTCAGCGTGCACGCGCACCCCGACGACGAAGCGTCGAAGGGCAGTGCGACGATGGCGCGCTATCACGACGAGGGGGTGCGCGCCGTGCTCGTGTGCTGCACCGGCGGCGAGGCTGGCGACATCCTCAATCCGGCGGTCGACACGCCAGACGTTCGTTCGAACCTTGCGAAGGTTCGCCTCCAAGAGCTCGAAGACAGCGCGGCCGCCATTGGCTATGACGTCGTGCACATGCTCGGGTATCACGACTCCGGGATGCCCGACACCGAGGTGAACGCCCGAACAGACAACTTCGCAAACGCGCCCCTCGACGAGGCGGTCGAACGGCTTGTCCGGATCGTGCGTGCCGAGCGACCGCAAGTGATCGTCACCTATGCCGAGGACCGGGAGTTCTATCCGCATCCCGACCACATCCGCGTCCACGAGGTCTCGGTGCCCGCGTTCGACCTGGCCGGCGATCCCGATCGCTTCCCCGACGCGGGGCCCGCGTGGCAGCCGTCGAAGCTCTACTACACCGGCTTCTCACGCCGCCGGGTGCAGTCCATGCACGACATCTTCATCCGCCGCGGCGAGGAGAGCCCGTACGCGCAATGGTTCGAGCGGGGGATGCCCGATCACGACGCCCACTTCACGACCTTCGTGGAGGTGGGCAAGTGGTTGCATCGCCGCCGGGCTGCGCTGCTCGCCCATCGCACCCAGGTCGATCCCGAAGGTCATTGGATGCGACTGCCCGACGAGGTCGTTCGCGAGGTGTTCCCGTGGGACGAGTACATCCTGGCCCGCTCGCGAGTCGGTGATGTCCCGCCACGCGACACCGAGGATGATCTGTTCGCCGGCGTACGCGAGAGCGACACGGCGTCCGTCACCTGACCCGTCGGTACACTCGGTGAATGCACGAGGCGACCGACCGCGCCGCAGGTACCCTGCGGCGCAGGGAGCCGGGGGCCGAACGCCCCGGCGCGCAGCGCCAGGAGTGGGGATGAAGTACCTGACGCAAGAGTGGCTCGACGAAGCGCGCGAGCACGCAAAGGACCAGCCAGAGCGCCCCGGCGCGTCGACAACGATCCAGTACGTCGTGACGGGTGGTCCCGACGGCGACATCAAGTACTACTGGGTGCTCGAGAACGGCAAGCTCCTCGAGTCGCAGCTCGGTGACATTGCCGAGCCCGAGATCACGATGACCTCGACCTATGACGACGCTGTGAGGATCCAGCAGGGCGAGCTCGATCCGAACGCGGCCTTCATGCAGGGTCGCATGAAGGTGGCAGGCAACATGGGAAAGCTCATGTCGCTCATGCCGCTCACGATGTCCCCCGAGTACAAGGCCGTGCAGGAGAAGATCCGGGCCATCACGCAGTACTGACCCGACGCCGCGCCGGTTCTTCAGACTCGTTGGAGCGCGCGCAGCTCGCGGTAGCCGATGAGCACGGCTCCAGCACGGTCGATCAAGTCGGGCAAAGACGGATCCGTGCACAGGAACGCGTGGTCCTCGACGCGTCCGGCCCAGTCGGGATGTGACGCCCGCAGCTCATCGGTGTCGACAGCCGGGTGCAGGTACACCTCGGTGACACCGGAGCGCAGTTCGAACAGCGCGCGCTCGATGGGGTGACGGGCGCCAACCGGCGCGTAGAGCACGAAGTGGTCAGGGAAGACGACGCCCTCGGCTGCGGCGAGCTCACGGTACGGGAACCCCACGACGCGTTGCGCGCTCGTTGATCCCATCCGGAGCGGCAGGCCGAAATCCACCGCGAGCTCGAGGTAGACGTCGAAGAAGTCCGCCCGGAGTTGGAGCGCTCCCATGTGGCTGTCGAGATGGCTCACGTCGAAACCCCAGAGGATCGCCCGTTCCACCTGGGCGCGCAGCTCCCGTCGCACCTCCTCGAGATCGGCGTGGTCCCAGGTGTCCTCGATCGTCCGGGGGAAGCCGCCGTCGCCGTCGAGCAGGCTCGGCGCTCGGGTGATCGGGCCCCAGCGGTACGTCTCCCACTCCGCGTTCAGCGTGAGGTGTACCCCGACATCTTCACCCCGGTACTGCGCAGCCGCGTCGCGGGCCCAAGGACACGTGATCATCAACGACGCGCTGGTCGCCATGCCGTTTCGCAGCGCGTCGTACACGGCGACGTTGGCGGAGCGGGTCGACCCGAGGTCGTCGCAGTTCACGATGAGTAGCTTCGTGTTGGGCGGGTAGCCCAGACGCTCGGCCAGCTCGGTCATGTTCTACGAGAGCCGCTCGATGATCGTGCCGCTCCCGAGACCACCGCCGCAGCACATGGTGATCAGCCCGAACGTCCCGTCAGTGCGCTCGAGCTCGTGCAGCGCAGTTGTGATGAGCCGCGCACCGGTTGCGCCGACCGGGTGCCCGATCGCGATCGCGCCGCCGTTGGGGTTCACCCGCCCCATGTCTGGGTGGATCTCACGCTCCCATGCGAGCACGATCGACGCGAAGGCCTCGTTGATCTCAACGGTGTCCATGTCACCGATGGAGAGGCCTGTCCGATCCAGCAGACGATGGGTTGCATCGATCGGCCCGGTCAGCATGAGCACGGGATCGACCCCACGAGACACTGGTCGACGATGCGGGCCCGGGCGCGCAGGCCGAGCTCGCGGGCTTTGGCTCCCGACGTCATCAAGACCGCGGCGGCCCCATCCGTGATCTGTGACGACGTCCCCGCGGTGTGTACACCGTCGTCACGTGCGACCGGCTTCAGCGCGGCGAGCGCATCGAGCGAGGTCTCGCGGAGTCCCTCGTCACGAACCACGGCGTGGGTCGTGCCCGTCGGCTTGCCCTCGTCGTCGACATCGGGTGCGTCGATCGGAAGCACCTCCCGCTCGAAGCGTCCCTCGTCCCACGCCTGCCGTGCCCGGGTCTGTGACTCGAGCCCAAGCTGGTCGCAATCGGACCGGGTGATCCCCCACTTCTCGGCGATGCGCTCCGCGGCCTCGAACTGTGTCGCGTACTCGTACTGGTCGAAGTAGGCCTTGGACAAAGGCCGACCGGGACCGTTCTTCACTGCGACGCCGAGGGGGATCCGGGTCATCGACTCGACTCCACACCCGACGGCGCTGTCGACGACGCCGGCCGCGACCAGCGCGGCGGCGAAGTTCGTGGCCTGTTGGGAGGACCCGCACTGCGCGTCGACGGTCGTGCCGGCGACGCCGATCGGGAGCCCGGCACCGAGCCACGCGGTGCGGCCGATGTCGAACGTCTGCTCACCCGTCTGGCTGACGCATCCGGCGACGACTTGGCCAACCGCGTTCGGGTCGATACCCGATCGCTCGATGGTCTCGCGTTGGACGGCGCCGAGCAGATCGGCAGGATGGACGCTCGACAACCCGCCATTGCGTCGCCCCAACGGAGAACGCACGGCTTCCACGATCACGACGTCAGTGTCGTTGAGCGTTTGCACGCCTCGACCTCCTGTGCAGCTCTCGGTTCTGTGCTGTCACCCGATCGGTGAGTGACGCGTCGGCGAGGCTACCCCCGCCCTAACCTGTCGCCATGAAGAAGTCTGCGTTCCTCGTCGCCGCGGTGCTGGCTGCGGTGGTCTTGGCCTCGTGCAACGGCGACGATCCCAAGGTGAGCACCGGGGGAACGACGACCTCGTCGAGCGAGGCGACAACCACCGGCAGCGGGCCCTGCTCGCTCGCTGGCGCGACGACCGACGCCAAGATCGGCGCCGGCCCCGACACCGTCTCCCTGCACACCGATCTCCGCACCGGCAGTCAGAAGTGCGCCGACCGCGTCGTCTTCGAGTTCCGTGACGGAGCGGCACCCGCGTACACCGTCGAGTACCGCTCCGGTCCCTTCACGTTCGGCGAGTCGGGGATGCCGCTCACCGTTCAGGGCAGCTCGTTCCTCGTCATCACCTTGCCCCATGCGTCGGGCGTTGACCTGAGCGACCCGGCGGCACCACAGACCTATACCGGCCCGGAGTCGATCGTGCCAACTGGTCTCGCTCACGTACGCGAGGTGCGGCGGCTGGAGGACTTCGAGGCCGTGCTCGTGTGGGTGATCGGTCTCGACAGCACGAGACCGTTCACGGTTGGCGCGCTCACCGGTCCACCGCGGGTGTACATCGACATCGGTTGACGTGCGGCGCGCCGGACGACTTGTCGTAGCGATCACGCTCGTCGCGCTCTGCGCGTGCGGTGGCGGCTCGTCGTCCGACAGCGCGTCGGGCAAGGGCAAGAAGAACAGCACGCCCGCTCCCACGGGGATCTCGGCCGACGACCCGGGGTGTCGGTACATCGTGGCCGGCACCGACGGTCGCGCCACGAATCCCGGTGGCGCGGTCGAGTACCTCAACACCGCAGTGGCCGAGCCATTCGCCTGCTACGACAAGGTGACGTTCAACTTCGCCCTGGACGAAGAGGCCGTACCCACGACGATCCCTGTTTCCACGACCGAGTCCACGGCATCGGTCACGTGCACACCGGCGTACACGGTGGAGTACCGCGAGGCTCCGTTTGGTCTGGAGGTGGACGGGAAGGGAGTGCCCACTTCGGTTGCGAGCTTCGATCAAGCCAAGGCAGTCCTCTACGTGGAGTTGGCGCCCGCGATCTCGGTCAGCACCTACGGAGCCCGTCCAGAGCTGGCATATCCCGGGAACCTCAAGCTCGCGTTCAAAGGCATGCACCACGTCGTGATGGTCGAATGGGTGAAGAACCTCCCCGAGGGCGAGCAGACCCCCGTCACCCCGCCAACCGTCGCTGGCGTCGCGCCGCTGCCACAGCGGGTCGTGTGGCTCATCGGACTCGATCGGAAGCGACCGTTCACGGTCGACTGCGCGACCGGGCCTCCACCCGGTACGACGTGCCAAGCGACCGCTTGTACGCACATGAGCGTGCTCATCATGAAGTGAGCTAGGTCACGAGCACGATCTTGCCGAGCTTGGCGCCCGCGGCGAATCGCTCGTAGGCGGCCGCCGCGTCGGACATCGGGATCTCTGCCGCCACGGGGACCTCGATGGCGCCTCGTTCGAGCAAGGGGAGCACGGCGCGCTCGATGGCACGAGCCGCAACGGCTTTGTCTTCATGGGAGCGGTTGCGAAGCGTCGAGCCGTGCACCCGCGCTCGCTTGCCCATGAGCGTGAACAGGTTGAGCTCGGTGCTCGCGCCGCCGCCCACGCCGATCACCGCGATTCGGCCACCGGAGTCGAGGGCGTCGAGGTCGGCAGGAAAGTTCGGGGCGCCGACGAGTTCGAGCACGACGTCGAACGGACCGTGATCGGCGAAGGAGTCAGGCGCGATCACCTCCACCGAGCCGCAGGCGCTCCCGATCTTGGCAACCGCGGCGCGCAGATCAGCATTGCGGACGGTTGCGACGACTCGAGCTCCGACGCACGCGGCGAGCTGCACGCCCGCGATCCCGACTCCTCCCGCCGCGCCGTGCACGAGCACCCGTTCACCCAGACTCAATCCGCACTGGGTGAACAATGCATCGTGCGCGGTCGTGAACACCTCGGGGAAGCCACCGGCTTGCGGCCAGGCGACCTCCCCAGGCACAGGGAGTGCATGACGCTCGTGCACGATCGCCAGCTCGGCTTGGCCGCCGCCACCGATGACGGCCATCACGCGGTCACCGGCGGTGAAGCGGGCGACGCCCGGCCCGGTGGCCACGACCTCGCCCGCGAGCTCGAGTCCCGGGATGTCGGCCGGAACCCCGGGAGGCGCTGGGTACAGCCCGCGTCGCTGGATCATGTCGGCGCCGTTGAGTCCGGCACCGCGCACCGCGATCAGGAGCTCTCCATCCCCTGGTACCGGGTCGGGGTGCTCCTGCCAAGTGATCTCGCCGTCGACGATCGTCACCGCGTTCATGAAGGACGTCTACCGTCGATGGTGATGGGGTCGCAAGGCGCGCTCGCATTCGTGGACGACGACGGCGAAGAGGTGGTGCTCGACTCTGAGGAGGCTGGCTCGTTGCTCACCCTCACGGCGGGCCTCGACGCGGCGACCGTGTCGGCCTGTCCGGGGTGCCGCAGCCGCGTGCTCGCGTGCGTGGCGCTCGTCGATCTCCTCGAGGACGCACCGCCGCACCCGCGTGCCCGGGAGATCATGGAGCTCGCCGATGACGCCCCCACCCTGCATCTGTACGTGCAGGACCTCGCGACCGAGTGCGCGCACGTCAGTTGGCGTGATCCGGGTTCCGCGGAGTGGGCGGAGGCGTTGGAAGACGTGCTCGACGATCCTCCCGCCTTGCGGTAGCGCTAGTTCGGCACCGTCGGGCGCTTGAACTCATTCAAGCCCACCCAGTCGAGCAAGTCGAGGACGCGCTCCACGTCATCGGCGCGGTCCCGCTCCATGAAGCGCACGAAGGCCGCGTTCTCGCCTTCGATGAACGTGGGCACGCCGAAGACACCCCAACGGTCGACCGCTTGGGTGTGCTCCTTGGCGAGCGTGGCCAGAGATTCCCCGCCGTGCACGTGGTCGGCAACCGCGTCCGGATCGACGCCGGCCGACGCTACCGCCTCGCGCAGAACGTCTTCCTTGCCCAGCTTCTTTGCGTGCTCGTGACGGGCGGCGAAGAGGGCAAGGTGCGCGTCTACGAACTGCTCGGGGAAGTGGTCACGCACGGAGATGCCATAGAGCAACGCCAGCACACCCGTGCCCCGCTCGCTCGGGTCTCGTTCCCAGACCGGTGCTTCGCCTTCGGGCACGTGGATCTGATCCAGCGAGAACGCGTGCGGACGGGCCTCGATGTCGGCGCCACCGCGAACCGCGGCGATGACGGAGGCGTGACCGTTGTACGCGAAGGGGCAGCGGTAGTCGAAGGTGACGGCGAGCTTGCGGGTCACGGGGCCTCCTGGTGAACGGCCCAACCTACTTCTTGGTCGCGCTCCGCGGCTCCGCGCCGGAGTCAGAACCGCGACTTCACTGCTTTCCCGAGCACGAGCCCGAGCGCAGCTCCCGCGGCCACGTCGGAGGGATGGTGCATGCGCGTGTACACGCGACTCGTGGCAACCAGGGCTGCAAGCGAGAAGTAGAAGGGGCCAGCACGCGTTCCCTTCGATAGCAGGACAGCGCACATGAATGCGGTGGCCGCATGCCCGGACGGGAACGACGAAGTGATCGGTCGGCGCATCCCGTAGGGGAGCGGGTCGTCGTTCGTGAAGTGCTCGGGAGGTCGAACGCGACGGAACAGCGACTTCACGAAGCCGTTCGTGAGCGCCGACTCGAATCCCAGCATCTTGCTGAAGTGCAAGGCGTATCCGGGTTCCCCGCGTCGGATAGCGCGCGCTGCACCGAGCGCGTGCCAGAGCAACCCGTGATCGGCTGCGCTCGACAGCCTGTAGAACAAGCGATCCAACGCGTCACTGCGGTATCGCTCCAACTGCTTCTCGATCGACTCGTCGAGAGCGTGCACGCGGTCGAGGAAGTCGCCCATGCGCACCAAGCCTACCGAGGGGTCACGCGAGTGGCAGCGCCGGCTCGATCATCGTGCCCGGACCACGGAGCTCTGCCGCGTCGATCGGATCGCCCCCGAACGCGGGGCAGTACGCCTTGAACGCGCACCAGTCGCAAAGTTTGCTGGGGCTCGGCCGGAAGTCGTCGCGAGCGCACGCGCGCGTGATCGCATTCCAGAGCGCAGAGGTGCGGCGTTCGACACCGCCGACCGTCTGCTCGCTCGTCGTGGCGATGATCGCCTCCGGCTTCTTGAGATAGAAGAGCTGCACGCGCGCCGGTCGCCGCCCGAGCATCTGCTCGCAGAGCAGTGCGTAGATGTGCACGCCGCTGAGGCTCTTGCCTTCGAACCGCTCGGAGGGCACGCCGCCGGTCTTGTAGTCGGTGACGACGAGCTCGCCGTCGGCATCGAGTTCGAGGCGGTCGATCACGCCGCGCAGGCGCGCCTCGCCGACCCGAGCCTCGAGCTTGAGTTCGAGGCCGATGGGTCGCACGGTGGTTGGGTCCTCGAGCTCGAAGTAGCGCTGCACCAGCGTCTCGGCATCCTCGTGGAACTGCGCCCATTCCTCTTCGCTCAGCTCGAGCTCGCTGAACTCGGGATCGGTCGAGAACTCGGCGCGGGCTCGGTCGAGGTCGGCACGTGCGGCGTCGATGGTGCGGTCGTTCGGCGGCCGACACATCAACAGCTCCAGGGCACGGTGCACGAGCGTGCCCTTGGAGGCCGGCGCCGACGGTGGCTCGGGTAGGCGCTCGAGGTAGGAGAACCGGAACGCGAGCGGGCACTCCTTGAATGCCGCGCACGAGCTCGGCGAGAGGGAGTACGGCAACGCTCGGCCCATACGTCGGACGATAAACCCGGGGTGTGACAGTCGTGCGGATCTGGCGCGTGCTGGACGCTGGCTGGCGCGCCGGAGGTTGCTGCGGGGCCCGGGGGACCGCCACGCCTCGTGCTGCCCCTCGCCGCCCTCGCTGCGCTCGGGCCGGCTTCGGTGCCGCAAATGCGGCGTGGCGACCCCCCTTGCCCCCGCCTTGCTTCGCTCGGCGGCGGTTCGGCCACGCGCAGACTTGGATCGGTACGCTGCCGATTGGCGGTCCGTTGAAGAAAGAAGAAGTGGACATGAAGGTCGACAGTGGGATTCCTGGGGTGGGGATCGAGGAGATTGTTTCGGTTGCTCGGGAGCTCGAGGAGATGGGGTATGACGGGGCGTTCACTGCTGAGACGAACCACGACCCGTTTCTGCCGTTGGTGATTGCTGCTGAGCACACGGAGAGGCTCGAGCTCGGGACGAGCATTGCGGTGGCGTTCGGGCGCAACCCGATGACGCTTGCGAACATCGGGCACGATCTCCAGCTCCTGTCGAAGGGGCGCTTCCGTCTGGGGCTCGGAAGCCAGATCAAGGCGCACATCGAGAAGCGGTTCTCGATGCCGTGGTCGCACCCGGCGGCACGCATGCGCGAGATGATCCTGGCGATGCGCGCGATCTGGGCGTGCTGGAACAACGGCGAGAAGCTCGAGTTCCGCGGCGAGTTCTACAACCACACGCTCATGACGCCGTTCTTCGACCCGGGGCCGAGCCCCTACGGCCCTCCGTCCATCCAGCTGGCCGCGGTCGGCGAGCTCATGACCGAAGTCGCCGGCGAGGTAGCCGACGGCATCATCCTGCACGGGTTCACCACCGAGCGCTATGTGCGCGAGGTTACGCTGCCAGCGCTGGAACGGGGATTCGCGAAGGCTGGCAAGTCGCGTGCCGACTTCGACATCTCCGGACCGTTGTTTGTCGTCACCGGCACGAGCGACGAGGAGATCGAGCGAGCCCGCGAGGGGACGAAGCAACAGATCGCGTTCTACGGGTCCACCCCGGCGTATCGCGGTGTGCTCGAGCTCCATGGCTGGGGCGCGGCGCAGGACGATCTCAACAAGATGTCCAAGCAGGGCAAATGGGTGGAGATGGGCGAGCTGATCGACGACGAGATGCTCGAGACGTTCGCCGTCGTCGCGGCGCCGGAGGACGTGCCCAAAGCGCTGCTCGCCCGCTACGGCGACCTCGTCAACCGACTTTCGTTCTACGCGCCGTACCGCAGCGACCCGGAGCGTTGGAAGCAGGTGGTCGCCGGCTTCAAGCAGTAAGGAGGCGCCCCGCCCTCACTGGTTCGGGTGGGGCGGCGCCGCGGTGCGCTCCTCGTGATACTCCTCCTCGACGTTCACCGACCAGATGTCGTGGTGCGCGCCGAAGATGTTCTCAACGGAGAGCATCGCGGTGTACATCGAGTGATCTTGGTTGTTGTAACGGTGCATCCCGTTGCGACCTACGGGATAGATGTTCGGTGCGTGCTGCTCGATCCATCCGGCGAGCGTTGCCACGTTCTCCTTGTAGACCGCGTCGTACATGGGGTACGCCTTGGGCATCCGTACGACGTAGCCGGCTTCGACTCGTGAGGGATCAGCGAGCAGCCCGATCGCGCACAGCTCGCGCTTGCCCTGCTCGATGAGGTCGGCGTCGGCCTTGGTCCACATGTGGTCGCCCTCGTTCACGAAGAACTCGAGCCCGAGGCAGGTACGACCGTCCTTGACCAAGTAGGGCGACCAGCTCCCGAAGTTCTGGATCCGCCCCACCGCGACGCTCGCGTCGTTGATGTAGATCCAGTTGTCGGGGAACCCGTCTTCCTCGGGGAGGACGAGGGCCACGGTGATGAAGTCGCGGTAGCGGAGCCCGTCGGCCGCGGCAACGACGTCTGCCGGGACCGGCGGGTCCATCGCGCGGAGCAGCTCACCGATCGGCATCGACGAGATCACATCGGTGCACGGATAGCGGGCCGGCAAACCTTCGGTGAGCGCGGTCACCGCGACGGCCCGCCCGTTCTCGTGCTCGACCTTCGTGACCTTGGAGTCGAAGATCACTTTGGCGCCGTTCGCGGTCACGAGCTCAGTGCAGCGCTCCCACATCATCCCGGGGCCGTACTTCGGGTAGTTGAACTCCTCGATCAGGCTGGTGACCTGCTTCGCCTTGTCGGCCTTTCGGCGGATGCGCTTGGGCTTGAGGGCTTCCCACACCGCGCGGAACAGGGAGAGGTTCTTGATGCGCTGGGCGCCCCAGTCGGCCTGGATCTCGGTGCACGGGACGCCCCACACCTTCTCGCTTTGGGTCTTGAAGAAGTGTCGGTACAGCCGCCAGCCGAATCGCGAGGCGACGAAGCCTTCGAGCGTGGTCTTGTCCTTCGGGGGATGGACCCGGACCCACAGGTACGACATCACGCAGCGCACCGCTTCGATCGGTCCGAGGTTGCGGAGCGCGTTCATGGCCGAGATCGGGTAGTCGTAGAACTTCCCGCGGTAATAGATGCGGCTCAGACGGGGCCGACGCAGGAAGTCTTCGGGCCCCAGGATCTCGAACCAGAGGTCCTCGACCGGCTGCACCTTGGTGAAGAAGCGATGACCCCCGATGTCGAAGCGCCAGCCGTCGCGCTCGGGTGTGCGACTGATGCCGCCGACGACGGTGTCGGCCTCGAGGATGGTGCTGGGTACCCCGCGCTTCGTGAGCACGTATGCCGCGGTGAGTCCGGCAGGCCCCGCGCCGATGATGACGATTTCCTCATCCATGGACGGGGAGTGCCTACGTCGAAGCCGGGAGGTGCGCGTGGATGTACGCGTCGAGCTCGGGCCCGCTCTCGAAGCTGCTGATGAGCGCGCAGCGGGTGGTGTCGCTCGGGTTGCAGACGACATGCCACAGGCGCTGAGTGTCGACGATGAACCGCGCCCCTCGATGCATCGGGATGTGGACCTCGGTGCGCTGGTCGGGCAGGCCGTCGTCGCCTTGCTCCATCAGCACCATGAACGCACCCGGGTTCTCGGTGAGCTCGATCCACTGACGAACCACCCAACCCGTGGGCTCGGGGTTGAAGCGGTTGTTGTCGTCGCGGTGGATGTGAGGGAGCGCCTCCTCGTAGCTCTGGGGCTCGAGCTTGATCGTCCTGACCCGCCCGAAGTCGGCACCCACGTCGCGCACATGGTCGACGATCGTCGGGCAGCGCTCCGCGTTCGTTGTGAGCTTGCCGCCCTTGTCGGGGCGCTCGTCACCGGGCTTCCAGAAGCCCTGGCAGTCGAGCTCGCCGTCGGCGGTCGCGATCGGCGCGAAGTTCGTGTCACCGCCGCTCTTCCAGTCCATGTACTCGAGCGAGAGGAACTCCTCGTCGGGCACGACCGGCTCGGCGTCGGTCAGGACCACGAAGCCGCGCTCCTCGATCACGGGCAGCCGCAAGTGCTGCGTGTGCATCGGGATGTCGGTCGACCAGTGCGGCGTTTTCAAGAGGTCGGTGACGTGGGCCATACCCTTGAAGGCTACCGACCGCGCCGCAGGTACCCTGCGGTGCAGGTAGCCGGGGCCCGAGCGGCCCGGCGCTCCCCGCCGAGAGCGGACTACAGGTCGAGGTCGCCGGTCGC
>JBBECS010000002.1:0-33314 GCA_040881685.1 Acidimicrobiia bacterium
AGCGAGAGCTCCTGGCGGTCTGACCAGGAGCTCGGAGCGACCCATGCGGGAGGAGGGACTATCCGCCGATCTGGCTCATGGATCGGCGCGGGCGGATGAAGTCCACGTTGCCGATGCGGTGCCCGGCCCACTTCGTGCCGACCGCTGCTTCGATCACCGCCGCGACGTCGTCATCGGTGCCGCCGCCGCGCAGAACGGGCCGCATGTCGAACTCGTCCAGGGCGAAGAGACAGGATCGGAACTTGCCCTCCGCGGTGATCCGGACGCGGTCGCAGTCTCCGCAGAAGGGCTCGGTGACGCTGGCGATCACGCCGATGTCGCCCCCGTCATCCGCGTAGCGAAAAACTTCGGCCGGCTCGGGGTGTGGCGTGCCGGCCGAGTGCCGTACGAGCGGAAAGACGTTGTCGATCGCGGCGAGGATCTCGCGCGCCGGCACCACCTGCTCCATCGTCCACTCGTTGGTCGCGTCGAGCGGCATGAACTCGATGAACCGGACACCGACGCCCTTGGCGCGCCCGAACGCCGCGAGGTCCACGACCTCATCGTCGTTGACGCCGCGGATCACGACGGAGTTGATCTTCACCGGGTCGAGCCCGGCGTCGAGCGCGGCGTCGACACCGAGGAGGACACGATCGAGCTCGTCACGGCGCGTGAGCTCGAGGAACGTCTCGCGCCGGAGCGTGTCGAGGGAGATGTTCACCCGACGCAGACCGGCCGCGACGAGATCGTGCGCGAGCTCGGGCAGGCGTACGCCGTTCGTGGTCATCGCGAGGTCGGTCCCGAGCGGGGCGAGGAGCGCGAAGAGGCGGGGCAGGTGCGCCCGCACCGTGGGCTCGCCCCCGGTCACCCGGATCGCCTCGAAGCCCCAGCGCTCCACGCAGATCCCGGCCACCCGGGCCTGCTCCTCGTAGGTGAGCAGGTCGGCCCGATCCAGCCACTGCATCCCTTCCTCCGGCATGCAGTACGTGCACCGGAAGTTGCAGCGGTCCGTGATCGAGATCCGCAGATCCTTCACCCGCCGCTGGAAGGGGTCGACGAGGGGGACGGGGTGGACCCCGGGGACAGGTTGGACGCCAGGGGGTCTGGAGGTCATGACAGCGCTCAGGCTACCCGGGGCATCCTCGGACCTCGCCAGGGGTTGACGATCACCACCCTAAGTGGTTAGATGAGGGAGCCCTGCCACAAAGAGTGGCTGGGGCGAGGACGATCGAGCCACCTGCTCGGGGAGGCGACGATCCGCCGTCTGTGTCATTTGGTCGCTAGGGACGGCGGGGAGCCAGGCGAAACCGGCCCCATCTCTGCACTGTGTGCGGAGAGTTGGGTGCCGGTTTTCTTCGTTGGACCCGAAGCAGAAAACGAGGGCTCATGAACCGCACTCCGCTCCGCTCGCGTCGGCGCATCGCCGGTGTCGGGCTGGCACTGGCCGTCACCGCGGGCAGCGGCGCGGCCGTCATGGCCTCCACACCCGCTGGGGCGCGTGAGGGCAGGGACGCGTCCGACCGGGTCATCGTCTGCGAGTCAGGCGTGGTCAGTCAGGGCGACGTCGACACCTCGTCGGCGTTCGCTGTGCGCGTCGCCGCCGACACTCCGGTGCCGGCTGGGTGCCGCGAAGGCTGATCACTCTCTTCCTGGCGCCCGCGGTCCCGGCCTTCTTGGGGCGGGCCGGGGCCGGAGGGACGGGTTCGAAGCGCTGCGACACAGCCGGGGGCACCCAGACCCCCGGCTTTGTCGCGGGAGGGGCAAGCCCCTCCCGCGTGCCCACCCCAGCGCGACGTCATACACACTCACGGAAGTCGAGGGCCGGCCAAGTCGGCCCTCGGCGAACCACGTACGCGGCTAATGATCTGGCGGCGCGTCGAGGAGCATCACTCTCACCTGCTCACCTGCAGCGATGCCGACGCCGTCGGGGATCATCGCCAAGGCATTGGCTGCTGCGGTCGCGGAGAGCACGTTGCTGGCCTGGTCGCCGGTGCGACCGGCGACGTAGCCCGCCTGTTCACGGTCGGAGCTCTGCCACCGCACGCGCACTCGGTCGAGGTGGAGCTTGCCGTCGGGCTTGCGCGTGAACGCGTGCTCCGCGCGCGCGGTGACCTCCGGTCGGAAGCGAAGCGGGTCGCCGGCGCGCTGGAGGAGCGCGGGCCGAGCGAACAGCTCGAAGCTCACGAGTGACGACACCGGGTTCCCGGGTAACCCGAACACGGGGACGCCGCGCACCACACCGAACGCGAGGGGCTTCGCGGGCTTGATCGCCACCTGGCGCCATTCGAGATGACCGAGTCGGTCGAGCGCCGCCTTCACGTAGTCGTAGTCGCCCACCGACACGCCGCCGCTCGTGAGCACGGCGTCGCAGCGATCCAACGCCTCCTCGAGCAGCGCGGTGATGCGGTCTTCGTCATCGCGCGCCACCCCGAGA
Source organism: Acidimicrobiia bacterium (assembly GCA_040881685.1). NCBI lineage: Bacteria > Bacillati > Actinomycetota > Acidimicrobiia > Acidimicrobiia bacterium. The sequence continues at coordinate 2,414 of JBBECS010000002.1, forward strand.
TCCACGGGCGCAAAGCCCGCCTCACGCGCGAGCGCCACCAGCATCGGTCGGTTCGAGTCACGGATCTGGCCCGGTGCGAGCGCCGCGCCCGCTTCAGTCAGCTCGTCACCCGTCGACAGCACACCGACCCGTGGCCGCGGGTGGGCACGCACCGAGGATGCGCCGATGCTCGCGAGCACTCCGAGGTGCGCGCCCAGGAGCCGGGTGCCGGCTGGGAACACCTCCTGGCCCCGAACGAGATCGCCGCCGGCCCGTCGGACGTGGTCGCCCACGCCGGCCTCCGCCTCGATGGCCACCTCGTCGCCGTCGGCCGTGGTCCGCTCCACCATCACCACCGCATCGGCGCCGTCCGGCATGGGTGCCCCGGTCATGATCCGGATCGCTTCACCAGCCCCGACCGCCCGGTCCGGAGCTCGGCCAGCGGGCAGATCCCCCACCACGCGCAACCGAACCGGTGCGTTCGGCCCGGCACCGGCGGTGTCCTCCGCGCGCACGGCGTAGCCGTCCATCGCGGTGTTCGCGAACGGGGGCACGTCCTCGTCGGTGGCGACGGCCTCGGCAAGGACCAGGCCATGTGCATCCGTGAGCGGCACCTCTACGGGCTCGAGCACCGAGACCGCGGCGAGGATCTCGGCGCGCACGTCCTCGAAGGGGACGAGCGCCTTCACGCCAGTGGGCGGCGCCGCGCGATGTCGGAGAGGATCTCCGCAAGCCCCGGTCCGAGATCTGGCCGATCGAGTGCGAGCTCGATGTTGGCGCGCAGAAAGTCCAGCTTGTCGCCGACGTCGTACCGGCCTTCGGAGAACACGACGCCGTGCACGGGCTCGTCACGCATCAACACGCCGATCGCGTCGGTCAGCTGGATCTCGCCGCTCACGCCGGGCTCGGTGCGGTCGATCGCGTCGAAGATCTCGGGGGGGAGCACGTAGCGACCGATGATCGCGAGGTTGGAGGGCGCCGCGTCTGGCGCGGGCTTCTCCACCACGCCGCGCACCCGCATGAGCCCCTCGCGCACCGGATCGACGGTCGCGCAGCCGTAGGCCGAGATCTGTTCGGGAGGCACCTCCATGAGCGCGAGGACCGCACCACCGAACTCCTCGTACGTCTCGAGCATGCGGCGGAGGAGCTGCGCATCGTCGACCATGATGTCGTCGCCGAGCAGCACGCCGAACCCCTGGTCGTCGATGTGCTCGCGGGCCACCGACACCGCGTGCCCGAGCCCGAGCGGGTCGCGCTGGCGGATGTAGTGGAGGTCGGCGAGGGCGTGCACCGCGCGGATCTCCTCCAGCAGATCGAGCTTCTTGTGCTGCTCAAGATAGAACTCGAGCTCGAAGTTGCGGTCGAAGTGGTCCTCGATCGCGTGCTTGCCTCGCCCGGTGATCACGAGCACATCCGTGAGCCCGGCGTCGACCGCCTCCTCGACCACGTACTGGATCGATGGCTTGTCGACGATCGGCAGCATCTCCTTCGGCTGGCTCTTCGTGGCGGGGAGAAAGCGAGTCCCGAGCCCCGCCGCGGGGATCACCGCCTTGGTGACAATCGGCTTCGCACTCATGGCCCGGAGGCTACCGACCGTGCACCTGGGCTACCGACCGTCGTCGACCGCACCGGAGGTGGAGTCGGGTTGCGCCGGATGGCCGTCGTGGGTGCTCAATCCCAGCTCTCGGCCGCGCACGACTCGCCACAGGCTTTTCAGGTGGCGAACGATGATGATACCGGCGATCACACTCACGACCGACATGTCGAGCCAGCTCGCACCGCGCGCCACGACGATCACCGTGAACATCACGGCACACGCAACCGACGCGACCGACGCCTTGTGGAGGCCACGCGCGATCAGCACCCAGACGACGCCGGTGACGAGCATCACGAGTGGGAACGGCACCGCGAGTGCCCCCGCGCCCGTGGCCACGCCGCGCCCACCCTTGAGGTGGCGCGTGATCGGGAACACGTGGCCGAGCACCGCGGCGAGCCCGAGCACGTAGGCACCCCGGTGGCCGTCGAATGCGGTGTCGACGACGGCACCCACTCCCGCGGCGAGCGCGCCCTTGCCGATGTCGAGGGCCAGGACGAGCAAGCCCCATTTCCATCCCATGAGGCGGAACACGTTCGAGGCGCCGGGGTTGCCCGAACCCTCGTTGTGCACGTCGATGCCGCGGCGGCGCGTCACGAGCCGCGCGCTCGGGAGTGTCCCGAGCAGATACGCGAAGGGGATGAGGAGGAGCACCTCGGGCATGCGCCCGTCATTCTGCCCGCGCGGTGCCGCCTCGGCGCTCGGGCCGGCGCCGCCGCGGAGCCAGGAATCGAGATGAGGTAGCATTAGCAGTCAACCTGAGCGAGTGCTAACGCGGCACCCGCGCAGCCGGGAGCGTTCATGCCGACCTACCGATACCGCTGCGGCACCTGTGGCGGGGAGCTCGAGGTGTGGCAGTCGTTCACCGAGACCCCGCTCACCACGCACGACGGCTGCGGCGGCGCCCTCGTCAAGGTGATGAGCCCGGCCGGGATCGTGCTGAAGGGCTCGGGCTTCTACAAGAACGACAGCCGCTCCAACGGCGGGCGTCGGGGCGAGAAGCGGGACTCGGGCAAGGACGCAGGCAAGAAGGACAAGGAATCCACCTCGGCGGGCAGCTCGTCGAGCTCCGACGGCGGGTCTGGTTCGAACGGCACGTCCGACACGTCCACGTCGGGTTCGACCGCCGACTCGGCCACCAGCTCCCCTGGCGCCGGGTCGTCCGGCGGATCAGGATCAGGATCAGGATCGAGCACGTAGCACCACCAGCCGCACTCCGCGCCTCGCGCCGCCGGTAGCCTCCCTTCCCTCCCCGCAGCCTTCCCCGACTTCCCTCGCACCTCCCCGTTCCGCGGCGCGCCTCGCGCCGTTCCTCGTGGAGGTGCCCATGCTCCGTCGTCCCCCGCGCGCCATCGCGCTCCGCGTCGGCGCGGTCGTCGTGGTCGTCGCGACCGCTGCGCTCGTCGCGTCCGATCTTGCCGCGCTCCACCGCCGCGCGAACGACTTTGGCTCGCCGCGCGACGCCGTCATCGCACGTCACGACCTCCCGATCGGTGCCACGGTCGACGCGCGGGATGTGACGACGCGCCGTGTGTACACGTCTCAGCTCCCGCCTGGGGTGTTGCGCGACGTCGATCACGCGATCGGCCGAGTCGTGACCGTGCCTGTCCTGAGAGCGGGGTTCGTGGTTCCGCGCAGCCTCGCCTCCCGAAGGCGTACCGGTCTCGACGGCGCGATCCCGGCCGGGCTGCGCGCGCTGCGCATCGTGGTCAGTGATGCCGTCGAACCTCGGGTCGGTGCCGCCGTGGATGTGATCGCCAGCTTCGAGGACGACCCCTTCGACGCCGGATCAGAGTCGTTGGTCGGGTCGGCGACAGTCATCGCCCACGGCGTGCTCGTGCTCGGTACCGACGCCGCGACGTCGAGTGACGGAGGTCCGGCACGCGCCGTCACGTTGCTGGTCTCACCCCGCGAGGCCCGTGATCTGGTCCATGCGGCGACGCACGGATTCGTCACGATCTCACTCGTCCCACCCGAAGACGCGCGCTGACGACGCGTACTGTGTCCGGGTGCCGGTCCTGCATGCGATCGTCCTCGGCATCGTCCAGGGGCTCTCCGAGTTCCTGCCGATCTCGTCCAGCGGGCACCTCATCCTCGTGCCCGAGCTGTTCAACTGGAACGAGCTCGCCAACCATCCTCAGCTGAACAAGACGTTCGACGTTGCGTTGCACATCGGAACCCTGGTGGCCGCGCTCTGGTACTTCCGGCGCGACCTCGGGCGCTACGCGGTCGCAGGGATCCAGAGCATCCGTACCAGGAGCGTTCGTTCCACCGACGAACGCCTCGCGTGGCTCCTCCTGCTGTCCGCGGTGCCGGGCGCCATCGTCGGCGCGCTGCTCAGCAGCACGATCGACGAGGAACTCGGTGATCCGGTGCTCATCGGAGCCATGCTCGTGGTGTTCGGGGTGGTGCTCTGGTTCGCAGACCGGCTCTCGGGCACGCGCGCACCCGATGAGTTCCGCACTCGCGACGCGATCGTCATGGGGATCGCACAGGCTGCGGCGCTCCAACCCGGCGTCTCGCGCTCAGGGGTCACGATGTCGGTCGGCCGTTGGCTCCACTTCGACCGCGAAGCCGCCGCACGTCTGTCGTTCTTGATGAGCATCCCGATCATCGCGGGCGCTGCGCTCTACAAGGCCCTGGAAGTGGCGACGGGGCGGGGTATCCCCGACGGGTTCGTCGAGCCGATGGTGTGGGGCACGATCGCATCGGGCATCGCCGGCTTTGTGGCGATCGCTGGCCTGCTCCGCCTGCTCACCCACCGCTCGTTCCTGCCGTTCGTCGTCTACCGGATCCTCTTCGGCGTGGGCGTGATCGTCGTGTTCGCGACCGGCGTCCGGTGACCGAGCGCCTGGTCGAGGCGGTGATCTTCGACTTCGGCGGTGTCATCTCGGTGCCCGTCTTCCACGATCTCGACCCGATCGACGACGACTTCGGTGTACCTCGCGGCTCGCTGCACCGCCTCCTCTTCGGTGACGCCGACGATCCGAACCTCGACTTCCACCGATTGGAGACCGGTGAGCTCACCCTCGCCGAGTACTTCGAGGGGCTGGAACGCCGTGCGCCCGAGATCATCGGTCGACCACTCGATGCCGACGCGTTCCTGAAGTTCTCCGCGACCCGCGGGCTCCAGGTGCAGTGGCCGATGGTGCACCGCGTCCGCGCGCTGCGCGCCAATGGCATGAAGCTCGCATTGCTCACGAACAACGCCAAGGAGTTCGCTGGGTCGTGGCAGGCGAGCTTCCCGGTGCACGAGCTCTTCCCGGTCGTCGTGGACTCCAGCGAGGTCGGGCTGCGCAAGCCCGACCGGCGCATCTACGAGCTCACGTGTGAGCGCGTCGGGGTCGAAGCGGCCGCAGCGCTCTTCCTCGACGACAACGTGGAGAACGTTGAGTCCGCACGCGCCTTGGGCATCGAATGCGTGCTGGTCACACCGGATCCTCTTCAGACAATCCGTGCGCTGGACGAGATCCTCGACCGCCGCGGCACCAAGACTTGAGTTTTGGCGTCGATAGACCTCGCTATTCGGGGTTGTGCGACGCCAAAACCGGGGGTGAGGCCCCGCTCATCGACATCTCGCCGATGAGGAGGGTGACGCCGGCGGCACCTCCGGGGAGCCACGTGACGTCCGAGCCGATCTCGACGACGTCGAGCAGGATGCGCGGGAGCGTGGACGCGATCGTGACCTCGCGCACCGGCTCGGCGAACGCTCCGCCGCGCAGCATCAGCCCTTCTGCGCCTACGGAGAAGTCGCCGCTCACCGGATTCGTCCCGGAGTGCAGACCGCTCACGGACTGCACATAGAGAGCGTCTCCAGCCGCGGCCATCACCTGCTCCGCGGAACGTGTGCCGGGCGTGAGCGCGAGTGCGCGGGCACCGCATCCCGGTGTCGACGCGAAGCCGCGGATGGCCGCCCCGTTCGTGCCGGTGCCCGACCGACGACCCGTGTACGCGTTGTGCAGGAAGCCGCGCAGCACCCCGTCGACGATGAGCTCGTTACGCCGCGACGCGACGCCTTCGGCATCGTGCGCGGAAGCCCCGAACGCTTCGGCGTCGGTTGGGTCGTCGCAGAGCGTCAGGCCGGCCGCGCCCACCTGCTCGCCTTCACGCCCGACCAACACGGAGCGGCCCTTGAGGATCGCCTCACCGCTCAGTGCACCGCCGAGCACCGCCAGCACAGACCGCGTCACCAGCGGATCCAGGACGACGGGCAGTCGTCGAGAGGCGGGCTGCGTCGCGCCGAGAAGACGGGTCGAACGAAGCGCGGCGTCGCGCGCGGCAACCTCAGGGTCGAGATCGGTGAACGAACGTCCGGCCGAGAAGCCGTACCCGGTCTGAGTCGCCTCGTTCACGCCCGCGAGTGCGATCACCGCACAGGAACAGGTGGTGCGCTGCACCGCCGCGCTGACACCGCGCGAGTTCGCGACCGCGGATTCTGCCAGGGCGTCGCCGTAGATCGCCTGTTCGACGCCGCGCAGCCGCGGGTCGGCGGCGAGCGTCGCGGCCTCCACCTCGAGCGCGAGCGCAACCTTGGCTTCGGTGGCGACCTGACCCAGGTCCTCGGACCACAGGTCGAGGGCGGGTGCGTCGCCGCGGGCTTCCTCGGGCGTGACCACGCCCTGACAGTCGTCCGGGGTCGCGAACTCCGCGTTGTCCCGCGCATCCGCGAGCGCGGTCTCGACCACGTCCAGATCGAGCGAGCCCGCCCAGGCGAACCCTTGTCGACCCTCGATGATCACGCGCACGCCCACACCGGAGCGCTCGGCGACCATGAGTGACTCGACCTTGCGGTCGAAGACCTTCACGTCGGTCTCGCGAACGCGCGAGACGTACGCCTCGACCTCCTCCCCCGGCTGGGCGCGCTCGGCCAGGTCGAGGGCGAGCCCCAGCAGGTCGGCCACGCGGCGTTCCCTAGCTTCCTGCGGTGCCGCCGACGGTGAGCTCGGCGACGCGCAGGGTCGGCTGACCGGACGAGACCGGCACGCCCTGGCCGTCCTTGCCGCACGTTCCCGCCCACGTGTCGAAGTCGTTGCCCACGGCATCCACCAGCCGCAACGTCTCCAGCCCGTTGCCGATGAGCTGCGCGGCCCGCACCGGCTCCGTGATCTCGCCGTCTTCGATGAGGTACGCCTCGGTCACGCCGAACACGAAGTCGCCGGTCGCGGTGTTCACTTGACCGCCCCCGAGCGCCGCGCAGTACAAGCCGTGGGGTGTGCCGGAGATGATGCGATCGGGGTCCTCGTCGCCCGGGAGCAGCAGCGTGTTGGTCATGCGCACCATCGGCAGGTGCTGGTAGGTCTCGCGGCGGCCGTTGCCCGAGCTCGCGCGCCCCTCCTTGCGGGCGCGCAGGTGATCCCACATGAAGTCCGTGAGCACTCCGTCCTCGATCAGCACGTTGCGCTGCGCCGGCGCACCCTCGTCGTCGATCGCGTACGTGCCCCACTCGCGCGCGTACGAGCCGTCGTCGACCAGTGTGATCAGTGGTGACGCCACTTGCTCGCCGATCTGTCCCTTGAAGACCGACGCGTCGCGGCCGACCAGATCAGCTTCGAGCCCGTGCCCACACGCCTCGTGGAACAGCACACCTCCGGCGCCGCGGCGCAGGACGACCGGGAGCTTGCCCGACGGCGCGGGGCGCGCCGACAGCATGGCGAGCGCGCGGTCGGCGGCGATGCGCGCGACCTCCTCCGGCTCGATCTCCTCGAAGAGCTCGAAGCCGACGCTCCGCCCGGGTGCCTCCATCCCGGTCTGCATCCCCGTGTCACCGACGGCAACGCACTGCACGAGGAAGCGGGTTCGCACCTGGTCGTCCTCGGCAAGGAGCCCATCGGAGTTGGCGAGGAGGATGCGGCGGCGGCCGTCGGCGTACGCCGCGTTCACCTGGCTGATCGCCGCGCCCCGGGCGCGCGCCGCGTCATCGGCCCTCCGGAGCACGTCCACTTTGCGGGACTTCTCGATGGACTCCGGCGCGTCGCGGACCTCGTGCGGACGCGCCGTGTGCTGACGCTCCAGGTCGATGACGCGCACCTCGCCGTCAGCGCCGTGGGCAGCCGCGGCTGCCGCCTCTGCTGCTGCCAGCAATCCCGACTCGGACAGGTCGGCGGTGTGTGCGTATCCGGTGGTGTCGTCGCGAACGACACGTACCCCGGCACCGCGCGCGTGCCCGGACACCAGCTCCTCGATCCGGCCGTCGTCGAGTCGAGCATTCGACGACGATCGGTGCTCAACGAAGACTTCGGCGAAGTCGCCGCCGTGACGCAGCGCGGCGTGCAGCGTTCGTTGAAGGACGTCCGTCGCGAGCATCGGGTCGCTAGGGTATTTCAATGGCGGTGCGTGCTGGACTCTCCGCGATCGCGAAGATGGTGGTCACGGAAAGCGACACTGCGACCGCGCTGAGCACCGGGGACGTCCCCGTGCTCGCCACGCCGAGGGTCGTCACGCTCGCGGAGGAAGCAACAGTGCAAGCCGTCGCGGCCGACCTCGAAGCTGGAACGACGACGGTTGGCTACCGCGTGCAGCTCGACCACCTGGCGCCGACGGCGGTCGGCGGCCAGGTGCACGCCGAGGCGATCCTCGAGACCGTCGAGGGTCGACGCCTGACCTTTCGGGTCTCGGTCAGCGATGGTCGCGGCCTGGTCGCCGCCGGGCGCATCACCCGCGTGGTCGTCGAGCGCGACCGCTTCCTCGACAAGGCCGGGACCTGATACTGGGCGCGCTCGCTGCGCCGCAGGGTACCTGCGGCGCGGCCGCTCGCCAGCGCCTGCGAGCTCCTTCGCTACGCTCAGTCACCGCCTTCAACCAAGGTTGCTGGAACGTGGATAGGCGTCGGCGGGATCGGTGAGGACGTTCACGACCGAAAGACCGTCGTGCGCCAGCGCGCGATCGATCGCCGGCCCGATCTGGGCCGGCTGGTCGACGAGCTCGCCGCCACCACCGAGCGCCTCGGCTACCTGGTCGTAGCGCGTCCCCGGCCGTAGCTCGGCCACCACGTCGTAGCCGAAGATCATCTGCATGGGGTGCTTCTCCAGCCCCCAGATCCCGTTGTTGCCGATGATCGCGGTGACGTTCACGCCGTGGCGAACGAGCGTGTCGAGGTCACCGAGCGTGAAGCCGATGGCACCGTCGCCGTAGACCACGACGACCTGACGGTGCGGGTATGCGAGCGCCGCGGCAAGCGCGTAGCCGGTGCCGGCACCGAGGCAGCCGTACGGCCCGGGACCGAGGAAGCAACCGGGCGTGAACGTGTCCACGTACTTGCCCGCGTACGAGACGAAGTCTCCGCCGTCGCCGATCACGATCGCGTCGGGCGCGAGACGGGTACGGAGCTCGCCGTAGATCCGAGCGGGGTGGATCGGGTGCGCATCGGACTCCAGCACCACGCGCTCACCTTCCCGGCGGGCGTGCTCCTCTTCGCGCAGCCGCGCGATCCAAGCGTTTCGCGCTTTGGTGGATCCCGCGGTGCCCGCGCTCGGCGCCTCCTCGGCCAATGCGAGGAAGGTCGCGCGCAGGTCGCCGGCCACCGAAGCCACCAGCTCCACGTGGGGCGCGACCGCGCCGGGTGCGTCGGCGAGGTGGACCACCGGCGCGTTGAACGCACCGAAGCCCAGCCGGAAGTCCAGCGGCGTACCGGCCACCACGACGAGGTCGGCTTCTTCGAACGCGATCTTGCGGGCACGCGAGAAAGCGAGCTCATGGTCCGCGGGCACGACTCCGCGACCGAGATCGTTCGCGAACACCGGCACGCGGGTGCCCTCGACGAACTCGCCCACCGCGTGTTCCGCGCCCGCCCAATAGACGTCGCCTCCGACCATGAGAACCGGACACTCCGCCGCGCCGAAGAGCTCGGCGACGCGCGTGACGGCGTCACCATCCGGAACCGCACCGGCGAGCCCGGCGACATCCGTTGCGGCGATCGCCGGCGCGTCGGTACCTCCCCATCCATCGAGTGGGATGTCGACGAACGCCGGGCCGCGGTGGGGCGTGTGTGCGGATCGGATCGCGGCGTCGAGGCCAGAAGCGATGACGTCGGCGTCCCGGAGCGTTGCTGCATGCTTCGTGATGGACGCGACGATCGGCAGGTGGTCGAGCTCTTGGAGCGAGCCCGAACCCCAGCGGGCCTGCGGCGCGCGCCCGCCGATCACGAGCACCGGTGATCCGTTGAGGTGCGCGCTCGTGATCGCGCTCACACCGTTCGTCACCCCGGGACCAGCCGTGAGCGCGGCCACGCCGAGCCGGCGAGTGACCTTCGCCCAGCCTTCCGCCGCGAACGCCGCGGTCTGCTCGTGGCGCGTGTCGACGAGGGCGATGTCCTGCTTCACGCAGCCGTCGTACAGCGGGAACAGGTGCCCACCGCTCAGGGTGAACACCGTGTCGACGTCGTGGGTCTTCAGCGTCTCCGCCGCGACCTCCCCCGCGGCCTTCACTTCGTAACCGCGCCGTCGACGGCGCGCAGGAACCGCTGCACCGCGCCAAGGTACGCGTCGGGGTTCTCGAACTGCGGCGAATGGCCCGCATCGGGGACCACGACGAGCTCGGAGCTCGGGATCGCGTCAGCGATGGCGTGCGAGTCGGCAAGGAACGGCGAGTCCTGCTCACCCACGATCACCAGCGTGGGACACCGCACCGCCCGCAGCTCCTCGAGCTGGACGGGCTGGTGCGCGATCTCGTGGATGAGCGCCGCGTAGGCGACGGCCGGGACGGCGAAGAAGTTGCGGATCCCGTACTCCTCGTAGCCTGGCCGTACGAGCTGCACCCGCTGGTTCGCGGGGGTTCCGAGCGGGTCGAGCTCGTCGAGCACCTGCCGGACGATCGTCATGCCCTCGGTCAGCGCGATCGCGGCCCCCATGTCCACGAGGTCGGGGTCCACGCCGCTCGGCTTGCCTGGCGACGTGCTCATGAGGATGAGCGCGTCGATGCGCTCCGGTGCCGTCAGGACCGCACGACGCGCGGCCATGCCACCCATCGAGTGACCGAGCAGCCGAAACCGCTCGAACCCGAGCTCGGAGGCGACGGCGAGCGTGTCGGCAGCCAGACGGTCGAATGAATACGCGTCAGCACGGTCGGGCTTGTCGCTCGCGCCGTGGCCCCGGAGATCGAACCGCGCGATGGTGGCATGCTCGGCCAGGTGGGGCACGTGATCGGCGAAGTCCTCCTTCGCGCCCGTGAAGCCGTGCACGAGGACCAGCGGCGGGCCGGCGCCGCTGACCTCGACCTCCAGCCCGACCCCGTCGTCGACGGTGATGCGCACCTCGGCTCCTCGGGCTCGTTCGGGCCGTGGCCCAGTCGGAGCAAACGCTACCGGGGCGGCGGCGAGGGTTCTCGGCCGGCGGGACGCACGCACCCGACGACCCGTAATCTACGGGCTATGGCGCTCTCCACGACGGCTCCCGCGCGCCGCCACGGGCCGTGGGTCAAGTGGGCGCGGCTCGCGGTGAGTGCGGGCTTGCTCGCGGTGCTCGTCACCAAGTTCGATCCCGACGAGCTCGTGCCGTCCGATCGCAGCCTGCCGGGAACGCTCGCGTTCCTGTGCTCCGGCATCGTGATCATGGCCGGGAGCTTCCTCCTCGCCGCGTGGCGGTGGCAGCGCGTCCTCGCGGTGTACGGCGTCCAGGTACCGTTGCGCACGCTGCTCAAGCACTACCTGGCTGGTCAATTCGTCGGCAACGCGTTGCCGTCCACCGTCGGGGGCGATGTGCTGCGCGTGAGCCGATGCGGCCGTGACATCGGGTCGAGCGAGATCGCGTTCGCATCGGTGGTCATCGAGCGGCTGACCGGATTCTTCGCCCTTCCGGTGCTGACCTTCTTCGGGTTCCTGATCGATCGCACACTCTTCGACACCGACCGCGCGTGGATCGCGATCGTGATCGCGAGTTCGACGCTCGCGATCCTGGGAATCATCCTCCTCGTGGCGGGCAGTCCGCGCTTGGCCGGGCGTTTCAAGGACCACGAGAACTGGATGCGCTACATCGGGATCGTCCACGTCGGGGTCGACCGCCTCCGGCGCGACCCACGTGACGCCTGGGCCGCGCTCAGTGCCGCGCTCGCGTACCAGATCGCCGTCATCGCCGCGGTGTACTGCGCCGTCCACACGATCGGGCTCACGATCTCGAACGGAGCCGTGCTCGCCTTCGTGCCCGCGGTTGCGATGGTGCAGGTGCTGCCGATCTCGATCTTCGGTGGCCTCGGAGTTCGGGAAGGTGCGCTCGCGCTGCTCCTGCATCCACTCGGCGTCCCAGCCGCGCAAGCGATCGCCGTCGGCCTGCTCTGGTACACGATGACGCTCATCGTCAGCCTCGCCGCGGCGCCGGCGTTCGTGATGGGCCACCGTGAGCACCGCGTCAGCGCAGCAGTACCGGAGGGGTCATGAGCGTCGCGCCGCCGCAGCTTCGCGGGCTGCACCGCCGGCTTCCCGCAGGGCGCGTGCTCCGCGACGGAACCGTCCTGTACTGGTGGGCGGAGCTGGTGTCGATCGTCGTCTTCTACGTCGTGTACTCCACGATCCGGAATCTCAACGGAACGAACCCGACGGCCGCGCGTCTCAACGCCCTGAAGCTCATGCACTGGCAGGAGACGCTCGGCATCAATCACGAGCGGGTCATGCAGGAGTGGGCAGTCAACTTCAAGCCGCTCATCATCGCCTGCAACTACTTCTACGGCTCGCTGCACTTCGTGATGACGACCGGCGTGATGATCTTTCTGTATCGAAAGTTCAGCGACGACTACCCGCTGTGGCGCAACATGCTCGCGTTCGCCACGGCACTCGCCCTGATCGGGTTCGCACTCTGGCCCCTGATGCCGCCACGTCTGCTGCCATCGCAGTTCGGGTTCGAGGACACGCTCGCTCAGTATCCGACGTTCTGGTCGTTCAACCAGGGTGCGGTCAACAAGATCTCGAACCAGTTCGCGGCGATGCCGAGCGTGCATTGTGCCTGGGCGCTGTGGTGCGCGCTCGCGTTGGTGCCACGTCTGCGGCGGCGATGGGCCAAGGTGCTCGCGGCGCTGTACCCCGTCGGGACCGTCATCTCCATCGTGCTCACCGGCAACCACTTCCTCCTCGACGCGGTCGGAGGCTTCGTGGTCCTCGGTCTCGGCTACCTCCTCGCGCGCACGTTCACGCGTGCAGGACGGGGCGACCCGGGCGACCCGCCGCGAACGCGGGACGAAGGCGGTTCGATCTCCGCCGCCACGACCTGACCCTGCGGTGCGCCTCGACCACATCGCGCTCGCGACGCGCGACGCCGGAGAACCGCTCGCTCTGTTCGTGGGCGAGCTCGGCGGCACGGTGCTCTCGGGCGGCCTCGCGATCGGCTACCGACCGATGCAGGTGCACCTCGGCAGCGCCGCCGCGGGCATGAAGGTCGAGCTCCTCGAGCCCTGGCGAGCCGACGAGAATGACTTCCTCGAGCGGTTCTTGACCCGCCACGGGGAGGGCCCGCACCATCTCACGTTCAAGGTCGATGACCTCGAGGCCACGCTCGACCGCGTGTCGGCGGCAGGGCTCACGCCCGTCGGCGTCGACCTCTCGTTTCCCATCTGGAAGGAGGCGTTCCTGCAGCCGCGCGAGGCGCACGGCACCGTGGTGCAGCTGGCCGAGTCGTCGTCGACCGAGAAGACCGCCCTGGAGGAGTACGCGGCGGTGGAGCGCAACGGGATCCAGCTCATGGGCGACAAGTGGTGGCCGGATCCGCCAACGCGCGCGGCCGCCACCACCTTCTTGCGCCGGGTCGTGATGACGTCGCCGTCGGTGCCCGAAGCACTCGAGTTCTTCGTCGGCCTGCTCGACGGCACGCAGCACGCACAGGGCGAAGGCTGGGTCGAGCTTGCCTGGCCGGGCGGGAGCCACATCCGCCTTGAGCAGCGCGCCGACCGCCCCGCCGGGATCGAGCGCCTCGAAGCCGACGGTGCCGGCCCGCCACGCGAGCTGACCGTCGCCGGCATCAAACTGCGCGTCGCCAGCTCGGGCTGACCATCCCACGTTTTTGGCGTCGCTGAGTGTCGATATGCGACAGCTATCGACGCCAAAACCGGTGGGAAGGGGTCAGTCCTTCTTGTCGAGGTGGCGCGCGAAGAGGTAGCCGGCGAGGAAGCCGAGCAGGCTGCACGCGGCGATCACGAAGACGAGCGGGATCCTCACGGAGTCGACGAGGAAGTCGATGCTCGTCTTCTCGAAGTTGACCGCGCCGAAGAGCGCAACCAGCCCGACCAAGATCGCGATCGCTATCTGGCGTCCGCTGGGCCGCCAGCGCGTGTCTTCAACCCTCTGGCTCATGCTGTCCGTCATCGCTCCCCCTCGGCGTCGGAGCCAGAATCTACCGAGGTTGCCCCGAGCGCGCTCCTCCCGGTCGCAGACGCTCGGCCACGACGGCCAAGACGGTCTCGCGAACCGCTCGATCCGCGAACGAGAGCTGCGCGTCGCGGGCGTTCACGATCGCGAGGCGGCGCGGCGGCATACCGGCGATCGGGAACATCTGCACGTCGAGGTCGGCCGGCACCGCGGTCTCGGGGAGCACGGAGGCTCCTGCACCAGCGGCGACGAGGTCGGCCACGAGTCGGATGCCCTCGACCTCGACGTTGATCCGGAGCTCGATCCCCTGCTGCGCGGCGACGGCTTCGACCTCGTAGCGCAGCGGGTTCTCCGGCGGCGGCGCCACCAGGCCGAGCGCCACCAAGGAGGCGAGTGGCACCGGTGGCACCGGCATCTGCACGCCGCGTGGCACGACCGCCACGAGTGCCTCCTCGAGGATCGTCTCGGCCACGAGCCGCCGGTCGCTGACCGGCTCGGTCACGACCGCTTGCGCGAGCTCCCCAGCGAGCACGTCGCTCATCAGCCGCTCCGATGCCGCTTCGTTGACGCGCAGGCGGATGCCCGGCGCGCGCTCGCGAAGCTCTGCCACGAGGCGCGGGACCACCCATCGGCTGGCCGTACCGACGATGCCGAAGCTCGACTCACCCACCTCGAGGCCCTGGAGCATGGCGAGGTCGGTGCGCATCGCCTCCACCTCGCGACGGATGCGACGGGCCCGCTCCAGCACCACGTCGCCGGACTCCGTGGCCTCGGCCCCCCGTCGGCCCCGGACGAGCAGCTGCGTGCCCAGCTCGGCCTCCAGCTGGCGGATCTGCTCGGACACGTTGGACTGCACGGTTGCGAGCACGTCGGCGGCGGCCGTGAACGAGCCTTCCTCGGCGATCGCCAGCAACGTCTCGAGGTGCCGCAGCTCCACGCCGGCCTCTTATTCATCGGGATTATCGATCGGTAGCATCCATCGTACCTGTTGGACAGATTGCTTCGCAGGGAGCACGATGGGCGAAGCAGTGCGCCTCGGTAGCCGGTCACCCCCCGGCCGGCTGCCCGCACACTGCGAAACGGGCCTTCGGGCCCACGGCGCAGACACCTCGAAGGAGGTCACGGTGGCGGCAGAGACGATCTCGAACCTGGTCTTCGCCGGACCACTGGCCTGGACCACCGACGCCGCGTGCGTCGGCCAGACCGACCTCTTCTTCGCACCCGCGGGCGAACGCCCCGAGACCCGCGTCCTGCGCGAGGCCCGCGCCCGCTCCATCTGTCGCAGCTGCCCGGTCGCACAACCGTGCCGCGAGTGGGCACGCGACAACCGCGAGTACGGGTTCTGGGGTGGCGAGTCCGAGGAGGACCGCGCCGCCGCGGGGTATCGCGTCGACATGCCGGTCGGCCGGGTTGCGCGCTACCCGAAGGGCAAAGGCACACCGGTCAAGCCGCGCGAGTCCCGCGTCGCCTGAGGCGGACGCAAGCCGCAGGTACCCTGCGGCCCTTGAACGGACTCGATCTCGACGCATTGGCGCCGTGGTTCGCGGAGCACGTCGACGGCGCAGATGACAGCCCACTGCGCGCCGAGCTGATCGCCGGCGGTCGCTCGAACCTCACCTACGCAGTCAGCAACGCCACGAACACCTGGGTGCTGCGGCGCCCACCGCTCGGGCATGTGGTCGCGACCGCCCACGACATGAGTCGCGAGCACCGCGTCATGGAGGGCCTCGCGGGCACCGACGTGCCCGTCCCCCGCGTCTACGCCGCGTGTGACGACGCGGAGGTGATGGGCGCACCCTTCTATGTGATGGAGCGAGTCGAAGGCCGTGTGCTGCGCGAGCTCGAGGAGATCGCCACACTCGACGCCGACGAGGCTCGCCGGTGCTCGCATGCGCTCGTGGATGTGCTCGTCGACCTGCACGCGGTCGACTATCGGTCGGTCGGACTCGCCGACTTCGGAAAGCCTGACGGCTTCCTCGAACGGAATGTCGCGCGGTGGGGCAAGCAGTGGGAGGCGAACAAGACGCGGGAGGTGGCCCAGATCGACGAACTGGCACACCGCCTCGATGCCGCGCTGCCCGAATCCGGGCTGGCCACGATCGTGCACGGCGACTACCGGCTCGACAACACGATGCTCGCGCCTGATGACGCGGGCACGATCGCCGCGGTCCTCGACTGGGAGATGTCGACGCTTGGCGACCCGCTGACGGACCTCGCCTTGCTCCTCGTCTACTGGGGCGCGGGCGGCTCGGAGATCTCCCTCAGCTCGACGCGCGGGGTCTCGCAGGTCCCGGGGTTCATCGCGATCGACGAGGTGGTGGAGCGGTACGCCGAGCGCTCCGGTCGATCGATCGAGCACCTCGACTTCTACGTGGTGTTCGCGCTCTACAAGCTCGCGGTGATCCTCGAAGGCATCAACGCGAGGTTCCTGATGGGCAAGACGCTCGGCGAGGGCTTCGACGAGATGGGCCTTGCGGTCGTCGCGCTCGCCGACGCCGCCCTCGACCACGCGGCCCGGTCATCCGACCCCGTGCTCCGGGGCTGACCGAGGCGAGGCATGGACGGCTGGCTTCGCGTCTCGCCCTCGTGCCGCATTGACTCGAACGAGCTGGAGTGGCGGACGAGCCGGTCGGGCGGTCCGGGTGGGCAGCACGCCAACACCTCCGACACCCGGGTCGAGGTGCGCCTCGACATCGAGGCATCGCCGTCACTCGGGCCGCGGCAGCGGGCTCGGTTGCTCGAGCGCTTGGGACGCATCGCGAGCGCGACCGCATCGGACACCCGCTCGCAAGCACGCAACCGGGAGCTCGCGCTCGAACGTCTCCGCTCCCGGCTCGAGGAAGGCTTGCGGGTGCAGCCCAACCGGCGGGCAACCCGCCCGTCGAAGGCAGCCCGCAAGCGCCGAGTTGACGCCAAGCGCCGGCGCAGCCAGATCAAGCGCGGGCGCGGCCGTCCCGATGTCGAGGACTGACTGAGCGCGCCGATCTATACATGGCGGCTGATGTAGCCGCGACGGCGGAACGTGGAGAGCATGCGCGTCACGAACAAGACCGAGAGCGCCGCGAGCACAACGGCACCGCCAGCTCCAATGGCGACCTCGTCCCACGGCAACGGGTGGCCGCGCACGACTTCTTGCGCGGCTGCGAACACATGGGTGGTCGGCAGCGCTTCCGACACCGGCTGGAGCGCGCCAGGGAGCGCGTCGACCGGATAGAAGATGCCGGACAACGGCAGCAGCACCGCGATGAACCCCCACGTCATGATCTCGGCGCCCTGACCCATCCGCAGGATCAGCCCCATCACAACGAGCGCGACCGACCAGCCGACGACGAGCAGCACGGCAACGAGCGGTATCAGCGCCAGACCCAGCGTGGTGATCTCGAAGGCGAAGAGCGCGAGCGCCATGAGCGACACCACGCTCACGCCGATGGCCAGCTTCACGACACCGAACAGCGCGACGCCGGCGACGTACTCGACCTCGGAGATCGGAGTCACCATGAGGTTGAGCAGGTTGCGCGACCACGTCTCCTCGAGAAAACCGGTCGCGACGCTCACCTCGGCCTGGAACACGACGTGGAACAAGATGATGCCGGAAAGGAGGAACGCGGCGCTCGCCGCGACCGCGCCTTGCTGGCGCCCGAAGTACACGCCGATCGCGCCGAAGAGCACAGAGTCGACAACGGGCCACACCACGACGTCGAACCAACGCTGCGGCGCGCGCTGGAGCACGTACGCCTGCCGGCGAGAGATCGCGAGCACGCGGTCGACGTTCATGACGCCTGCCGCCCGGCCTGCGCTCCTGGCATCTCGTCGCCGTCGGCGAGATGCAGGAACACGCCTTCGAGGTCGGCCCGTCCGAAGTGGGCAGCGACGGCCTCGGGCGTGCCGTCGGCAACGACACGCCCAGCCGACACGAAGACGACGCGCTCACACAGACGCTCGACTTCCAGCATGTTGTGGCTGGTGACGAGCAGGGCCGTTCCCTCCTCGCCACAGAGACGCTCGAGCCCGGTGCGCACCCGGCGCGCCACATCGGGATCGAGCGACGCGGTCGGCTCGTCGAGCACGAGCAGCTTCGGGTGATGCAGCGTCGCCTTGATGATCCCCACCAGGGTGCGCTGCCCCGATGACAGCTCGTTGCCCATCGCGCGTGCGAGATCGGTAATCCCGAAGCGAGCAAGACCTTGCTCGACCGCGGCCTGCGGATGATGAATCCCGTAGAGTCGGCCGAAGAGCACGAGGAACTCCGAGACGCGGAGGCGCTCCGGAAGCGGCAGGTAGCCGGCGGCGAATCCCACCTGCTCCATCGCGGCACTCCGCTCACGGGGCAGGTGCTTGCCCACGACCTCGATCTCGCCCGCGTCGGGAGTGATGACGCCGAGCAGCATCATCAGCGTGGTGGTCTTGCCCGCGCCGTTCGGGCCGAGGAGCGCGACGCGCTCACCGGCGTCGACGCGAAGGTCGATGCCGTCGACCGCGCGCAAGCGCTTGTACTCCTTCACGAGGCCTCGAGCCTCGAGCACGGGCGCGCGGATTGCCGCCTCGGAAGACTCGGACATTCCTTCCTTCCCGCTTTCGGCCCTTCGGGCCGGGCCGCTCGGGCCACGGCTCACTGCGTCGCACGATACGTGCGCCGCCGGACGTTCGCCTCTGAGTCTGGCAGAACGCACACATGTCCTCCCGAGCAATACTGCGGGTCGACGCACAGGGAGATCACTCATGCATGTCCTCGACGGGGTCAAGGTGGTGGAGCTGGCGATCCACGGGTTCGTGCCGGCGTGCGGGGCGACGCTCGGCGACTGGGGTGCAGAGGTGATCAAGGTCGAGGCCCCACAGGGCGATCCGCTGCGGCTCGTCATCAAGTCGGGCTTCGCGGCCGACACCGGCGACTTCAACTTTCTCTGGGAGCTCTTCAACCGCAACAAGCGCGGGATCGCGCTCGACCTTCGGATCCCCGAGGGGCGCGACGTCTTCGACAAGCTCATCGAAGGCGCCGATGTGTTCATCACCAACTTCCTCCCGAACGCACGGGAGAAGCTGCGCGTGACGCCCGAAGACCTCTTCAAGGTGAACCCGCGGCTCGTGTATGCGAAGGGCCACGGGCAGGGACAGCGCGGCCCCGATGCCGACAAGGGCGGGTTCGACGCCGTGAGCTTCTGGGCGCGCGGCGGACTCGGGCACACGCTCACGCCTGCCGAAGGACCGCTCATCATGCAGCGCGGCGCGATGGGTGACGCGCCGAGTGGCGCCATGCTCGCCGGCGGTGTCGCGGCGGCCCTCTACCAGCGCGAGAAGACGGGGAAAGGCGTCGTCGTCGACGTCGCCCTGCTGAACACGGCCGTCTGGCAACTCGCGATGGACCTCACCTCCACAACCATCCTGCGCGAAGAGCCGAAGGCGCTGCATGCGACGCAAGCGCTTTCGAACCCGCTCGTCGGTTCGTACCGCACCGGTGACCAGCGCTGGCTGCTGCTCAACATGCTCGACGACATGCGTCACTTCGCGCCGACCTGCCGTGCTCTCGGCCTCGATGCGTTGATCGACGACCCGCGCTTCGCCGATACCCAGACCCGCGCCGACAACCGTGAGGAGCTCCACACCCAGCTCGTCGACGCGATCCGCGGCTCGACCCTCGCGGAGCTGAAGGAGCGACTGGCGGCCGAAGACACGATCTTCGCGTCGTTGTCGTCAATGCTCGAAGTCATCGACGACCCCCAGGTCATCGCGAACGGCTACTTGGCGAAGCACCCTGACCACCCGACGTGCCGAGTGGCGTGCGCTCCGATGCAGTTCGACGACGAGATGGTGGAGGTTCGCCGCGGCGCGCCCGACATCGGTCAGCACACCGAGGAGATCCTCGCGGAGCTGGGCTACGGCGACGACGACATGACGGCGCTGCGCGAGGTCAACGCAATCGCCTGACCGGGGCGCCGCGCGAGCGCGTCAGCCCGAGCCGTTGGTCCGGGCGATCCCGCGCAGCACGCTGTCGACGATCTCCGCGGCGTTGGCCGGTTCGAGGGGCCGGTGAGCGACCAAGCGACTCCAGATCGAGCCGATGACGAGATCCGTCGCCGCGTCGTGGTCGAGGTCTCCGTGGACTTCTCCGCGCTCGGTCGCGCGATCGAGCACCGGCACGACCTTGCGCCGCCTCGAGTTGATGACCGCCTGGACGACTTCGGCCAGCTCGGGGTCGTCTCGCGCCTCGAGCGCAACTCGAGGCAACACGCGGCCGGAATCCCCCAGGGATGCGATCTCGCCCCTCACCATCTCGATCAGGTCACCGCGGATGGATCCGGTATCGGGCACCGAGGCATCGCGCGCCGAGAGGCGCGCGAGCACAGCTGCGAGCAGCTCGGCGCGGGTCGGCCAGCGACGGTAGATGCTCGACTTCGGGATGCCCGATCGGCGCGCGACCTCACGGACCGAGAAGCCTCGGATCCCGGTCTCCACCATCAAGCTGAACGCGCTGTCGAGGATCGCGCGATCGAGTTCGGGATCGCGCGGTCGACCGCGTCGCACCGACTCCTGTCGGCCCGCGTTCGCTGCTGTGGTGTCGGCAGTGTTGTTGATGTCCGTCCCTCCCATGCATCGGAGTTGGAACGTCGGCGTTCTGGAGACATACCCGATCGACGTAGGGTTGCAACGTGGAAGATGGCCTTCTCTGGGAGCGCAAGTCCCCCAACCTGCGCCGGCCCGTCCTCCTTGCCGGATTCGAGGGCTGGAACGACGCGGCCGACGCCGCGTCGACCGCTGCGACCTGGTTGACCCAACACGGATCGGGCGGTGCTGAGCGCGTCGCCCTCGTCGATCCTCAGGAACACTTCGATTTTCAATCGCGACGGCCACAGGTGACGCTGGTCGGCGGCGTCACACGGTCTATAACGTGGCCGGAGAACGTCTTTTTCACCGTGCCTCGGGAGGAACGTGACCTCGTGGTGCTGCGTGGCATCGAGCCCAGCTACAAGTGGCGGTCGTTCTGCCGCGCCGTGATCGCCGTCGCGCAGGAGACCGCGTGCGAGATGGTGGTCACCTTCGGAGCGCTTCTCGCCGATGTTCCGCACACCCGCGCCGCCCGGGTCACCGGGACCGCGACCGACCCCGACCTCGTCGAGCGACTGGGCCTCGCCCGATCACGCTACGAAGGTCCCACGGGCATCGTCGGTGTGCTCCACGACCAGTGCCGAGTCGAAGGCATCGACTCGGTCTCGCTGTGGGCGCCCGTCCCGCACTACCTCGCCTCGCCACCGAACCCACCGGCCAGCCTGGCCCTGCTCGACCGAGCCGCGGGACTGCTCGAGCTCGATCTCGACCTCGCGCGTCTGCACCGCACCGCCGCGGCGTGGCGGGAGAAGGTCGACGAGGTGGCCGCAGCCGACGACGACGTGCGCGGCTACGTGCGCACGCTCGAAGAACGCTACGACGCCGACGCCGAATCTGACGCGTCGGACACGTCGTGGGGCGCCAACCTCCCCACCGGCGACGAGCTCGCCACCGAGGTCGAGCGGTTCCTCCGCGAGCAGCGCGGCGACTAGCGGCGGACTACTCGAGCAGGTCGCGGGCGACGGCTTCCCAGAGCTCTTCGGACATGCGCAGCGAGTCGATGTCGACGCGCTCGTCGTTGCCGTGGAACATCGTGGCGTAGTCCTCGAACGACAGGCGCCGGCTGAACAACGCGAACCCGTACCCGACGGATCCGGCGCGCCGGAAGTAGCGGTTGTCGGTACCACCGACCATCAGGAACGGCACGAGGGACGAGTTGTCGACGAGCCGACTCGACACCCGGTCGAGCGTGTCCCACAACGGCGTGTCGGTGGGTGACTCAGTGGCGGGATCGTCGTTCGACTCGATCTCGACGAGGTCGGCGAGGTCACCGAGCGCCTCTTCGAGCATGGCACGGGCATCGGCGCCGTCCTGATCGGGCATGGTGCGGATGTCGACTTCCAGCTCGACGAGGTCGGGGATCACGTTCGTCTTCGTGCCGCCGTGGACGATGGTGGGTGCGAACGTCGTGTGCGTGCACGCATGGACCAAGCGCGACATGCCGAGTGGCAACTCTGCCAGCGCGTCGCGGAGTCCTTGCGGATCGAGGAAGGCACGCCTGATCTCGTCCGGGTAGTCCATCCCTTCGACGAACTGACGCCACACGTCGTGGATCTGACTCTGCGGCTGGTACTCGCTGATCCGTCGAACCACCTCGGCCGCGGTCACAACCGCGTTGTCCGTACGGAACGGCTGGGAACCGTGACCTGGTGTTCCTCTGATCCGCAGCTTGGTCCAGAAGGTGCCCTTCTCGGCGGTCAGCACCGGAAGTCGTACGCCGTCGGCCGTCGGCATCTGGTACCCGCCCGACTCCGTGAGCACATAGTCGGCGTAGACGGCGTCGCGCTCGTTCTCGACGAGCCAACGCGCGCCCCACGTCCCGAGCGCCTCCTCATCGGCGACGGCGAGATAGATGAGGGTTCCCTTGGGTCGGAATCCGCTGTCGGCGAGGCGTCGGAATGCGACCGCCTGCGACGCGGTGATGTTCAACATGTCCACCGCACCGCGCCCCCATATGAAGTCGTCCACGATGTCGCCCGAGAACGGGTCGCGGGTCCAGCCGTCGGGGTTCACGGGCACGACGTCGGTGTGGCCCATCAACAGCAAGCTGGGGGCCGACGGGTCCGAGCCCTCGATGCGCGCAACCAGGCTCGCCCGTCCGGGTCGAGGCTCGAAGCGTTCGACGTCGAGCCCGCCACCGGCCAGATACGACTCGAGCACGTCGACGCTGCGGATCTCTGCCCCCGACTCGACCGTCCCGTCGTTCACGCACGCGTTGCGGATGAGGTGCTGGAGGAGGTCGGTGGTCTCCGCGACCGGATCGGCGATCGTCATCACGAGCACGGTACCGCCGAGTCCGGTGTCGTGTCGTCGGGCCGTACACTCCTGCCCGGGCGCGCCCGTCGCTTCCTCCCCATCATGACGACACGGCTTCTCGTTCACCTCCTGCTCGCAACGCTCGCCGTCGTCGCGCTGGCCACCCCTGCCAGCGCGCGGAGCGACGTCCGCGAGGCGCTCATCGGCATGGACGGATCGGTCGTGATCGCCGCGCAACGACTCGCCGCGCTCGAGACGCCGGCGACCCTCGGAGCCGGCGCCCACATGGTGATCTTCGGCGATTCCCTCGGCGGTGACATCGCCGCGGGGCTCATACCGGAAGCGGCCAGGCGCGGCGCGCAGGTCGTCCCGTACACCCAGGCGGGGTGCTCCAACATCACGGGCCTGGCCACGTTCGAGAGCGGCACGGTCATTCCGTGGATGTCGGGATGTCTCGACTACCTCCTCTCGACCTGGCGGTCTTCCGTGGCCGCCACACCCGCCGATGCCGTGCTCTGGCTGTCGAGCTTCGACGCATCCACGCGCTTGATCGACGGCGTCCTCGCTGATCCCGCGACGCCCGAAGGGCGACAGCGGATTGCCGCGACGATCCGCGAGACGGCCGACGTGGTCGCACCGCCTGGAAGCGGTCGACGCATCGTGTTCCTCTTACCGTCCGCGTTCCCACCTGGCGCGCAGGGCGGCGTCGACGCGACGTCGGTGATCGACGTGCAACGACACCGGGCGATCATGCATCTCGTGGTGAGCGCCGATCCTGAGCGGTTCTCGATGCTCTTGCTGGACCGGTTCCTCTGCCCGGCGGGTCCCCCGTGTCCGCTGGAACCGGCGCCAGGCATCGTGCCGCGACCGGCCGACGGCGGCCACGTCAATCCCGAGGGCGCGGCGTGGCTCGCACCACAGATCCTCGACGCACTCGGCGTGACCTGAGCGCATACCGCGCGTGCGACCCGACCGTCAAGGGCACGCTGAAATCTGGGGCTTGACTCCACGTTGCTTCTGCCAGAGCCTGGTTCTGGGAGCGGAGGTTTGGGGGAGCCGTGCGTTCGAGCAAGTGGGTGGTCGCGCCTGCCATCGTGCTGCTGACGGCGATGCTCGCTGGCACGTTGCTAGCCAGCCGGAGCGCGCGTTCGGCCGAGCGCCCGTTGGCCGCAGAAGCGGCCCGACCTCAGTCGCCCGCAGCGGCACCCACGGCGAGTCTCGAGATGCCACCCACGCTGGGGCCCGGCGCGCGCCTGGTGTTCATGGGGGACTCCGTCGGCGGAAACGTGGCCCGGGCCCTGGTACCGGAGGCCGCCCGGCGCGGCGCGGTCGTGACTCCGCACACGGTGCCAGGGTGCTCGAACATCGCCGGGTTGCCGGTCACCGCGGATGACCAGATCATCCCGTGGGGACCGAACTGCCTGCGCCACCTGGAGCAGAGTTGGCGCGCGATGGTTGCCGCGACACCAGCCGACGCCGTGCTGTGGCTCTCGAGCTTCGACGCGTCCCGCCGACTGATCGAAGGCGTGATCGCGGATCCAGCCACGCCCGAAGGGCGTGTGCGCATCGCGGGGCTCATCCTCAACACCGCGAACATCGTGGCGCCGGTCGGGAGTGCCCGACGGATCGTCTTCCTTCTGCCCGCGCCACAATCACCAAGCTACTTCAAGGGTGACGCCGACCCCGGGTCGGTGGCCTCCGTGGAGTCCTACCGCGCGATCCTCCATCTCGTCGTGGGCAGCGACCCGACGCGCTTCTCGATGTTGAGCCTGGACGCGTTCCTGTGTCCCGCGGGACCACCGTGTCCTGTGGAGGTGGCGCCGGGCGTCGCGCCACGCGCGGTCGACGGGCGTCACTTCGTTCCGGCTGGCGCCGCGTGGCTTGCGCCGCAGATCCTCGATTCGCTGGGCGTGGACTGAGCCGAACCCTGCGAGTGCAGCGATCGCTCCCGGTGCTCGCGGTCGCGCTCGCGGTTTCGCTCGGAGCGGTCCCGGCCGCCCGCGCCGACCCGACGGTGAGTGCCTCGGAGCTCGAGAGCGTGGACGGATCGCTCGTCGTGCGCGCGCACGACTTGGCGGCGCTGGAGACGCCGACGGCCCTCGGTCCCGACGCCCGCATGGTGTTCATCGGAGACTCGGTCGGTGGGAACGTCGCGGCGGGCATCGCCGCGGAGGCCGACCGGCGCGGCGCGGGCGTCGAGCAGTCGACCCGGGCGGGGTGCGCGCCGATCGACGGGCGCCCGGTGAAGGCCAACGGCAGCCTCGTGGGATCGGCGCTGCCCTGCGAGGCGGCCCGCCCCGAGTGGCTGGCATCGGTCGCGGCGACACCAGCCGACGCGGTGCTGTGGCTCTCGACGTACGACGCCGGGGACCGGCTGGTCGGCGGCGTGTTGGTGGACCCCGCCACCCCCGAAGGCCGCGTGCGCACGGCCGAGCTCGTCGTGGCCGCGGCCGATGTCGTCGCCCCGCCGCGCAGCGGGCGTCGGGTCGTCTTCTTGCTCGAGGCGCCCCACCTACCTGGCGCGGCCCCGTCGCCGGCCACCGTCCAGTCGGTGACCGACGTCCAGCGACACCGCGCGATCCTGCACCTCGTCGTGCGCACCGACCCGGACCGCTTCTCGATCCTCAACCTCGAGCGCTTCCTGTGCCCGGCCGGGCCGCCGTGCCCGGCGGAGCCTGCGCCCGGGATCCAGCCCCGCGTCCCGTTCAACGGACACATCAATCCGAAAGGCGCGGCGTGGCTCGCGCCACTGATCCTCGACGCGCTCGGCGTTACGTGAGCACGCTCGCGCGCGCGGGTCAGGCGACGGCCGCGCGGTAGATCAGGCTTCCGTGGTCGTCCCATCGTTCGACGGCACCGGCAAGGACCATGTGCTCGAGGTGCGCGAACGTCTCGCTCTCGGCCATCACACCCCAGTGGCGCTTCGGAAAGATCTCGTGCGCGAGCTGCTGCACGGTTGCCGGTCCCAAGGCCAGCGACGCGTCCCGGAGGAGCTCCATGCGCTCTTCGTGATGTTGCTTGATCCCCTCGACGCGTCCCGGCACATCGTCGAACGGGTGGCCGTGGGCCGGGAGCCCCCGGCGCACACCGTCGAGTGCGGCGACGAGGTCCAGCGTCTGGATGTACGACTTCAATGCGTCGGCCCCGTTGCCGACACCCGAGATGTGGGGCGTGATCGACGGCAACACGTGATCGCCGGAGAGCAGCAACCCGTGCTCGGGGTCGTACAGGCAGAGGTGGTCGATCGTGTGCCCAGGTGTGTGGACGGAAACCCATTCGCGCCCGGCCAGCTGGAGGCGTTCGCCGTGGACCACTCGCCGCGACGGACGCGGTGGCGCGAACAGTCTGCGCAGCGCGCGGATCGCGAGACGGCGCGCGAGCGGAGGCAGTGGGTGCTTGCTGCCACCCCATGGCGTCTCGCCGCCCCAGGGCACGGAGCCAGCCTGCGTCTCCTCGGTCGGGTCGTTGCGAAGTGGGTCGCCTTCGTAGTCGTCGACGTGGTCGGCGATCGTCGGGATCTCCTCGCCGCCGATGTCGAGCGCCTGCGCGGCCGCGGCCGCGATTCGCTCTGCTTCGGCCGCCTCCTGCTCCGTCGGTAGGCGGTTGCGCCGGCTCGACTCCTCGAGTGACCACGTGGTGAACGCCTTGTGCGCGATCAGGTCCGCACCGGCTTCCCGCTTGATGCGACCGGCGCCGCCGAAGTGGTCGGGGTGCGAGTGGGTGACGATCACGGTGTGGATGTCGCCGACGGTGTACCCGGCGGTCTTGAGGCGCGACTTCAGTGCCCGCCACGACTTCGGTCCGGGGAGCCCCGGATCCACCACCGCGAGCCCGCGGTCGTCGAGCAGTCCGTAGGTGTTGACGTGGCCGAGCCCCGGCATCCAGATCGGCAGCTGCATGCGGATCACACCGGGCGCGACCTCGGTCACCGCTTCGGAGGCGGGGTCCTGCTCCTGTTTGTGGGGCCTGGATGCTCGCGGTTCCGAGTCACCTGGCCGCCGCGCCGTGGCGGTCACGAGGGAGACCTTATGCCGTGGCGAGCGGGGCGAGCTTCGGCCACGGCCGTTGCTGCTCCACCAGCGCGGCGGCGGCGAGGCAGTGCACGTCGTCGAACCGGCGCGCTACGACTTGCAGCGCGACGGGAAGACCGTCCACCAGACCGGCCGGGATGCTGCACGCCGGCTGCCCGGTGAGGTTGAACGGTGCGGTGAACGGCGCCGAGAGCCCCATCAAGGACACCTCCTTGCCGTTCACGAAGCCGCCGAGACGGCCCTCGGCCTCGAAGGCGATCGTCGGGGTGGTCGGCGTGAGCAGCAGGTCGACCTCCTCGAACACCGCCGCCGACGCCGCGACGGTCGCCCACTTTCCCCGCACGGCCTTCAGCAGAATCTCGGGGCGCAGGTGCTCGAACGACGCGACCGACATGCGTAACACGTCGGTGAGATCGTGCACGCGGTCGCGGAGGTCTTCGTACGCGTGCGCCATCTCGTTCACCGTGCCGAGCACGGTCCACGAAGTCCCTGGCTTCGGCAGCTCGACCGGTATGTCGACCAGCTCGAGCCCGGCTGCGTCCACGAGCGCGTCGGCGGCTTCGCGCGCGAGCGAAGAGACCGCTGGCTCTGCGCTCGCGTAACCGAGCGTCGATGACCACGCGACGCGTAGGCCGCGCAACGCGTCGACTGCTTCACCTGACACGAGCTGCGGCTCAAGATCGCGTTCGGGGCGAGCCACAGAATGCGGGTCGGTGAGCGTGGGACCGACGATCACGTCGAGATAGCGGGCCGCGTCGCGCACCGACCGAACCATCGGGCCGCGCACCGACGTTTGCGAGAAGCTGAACATGCCGGGCCCGGTGCCGGTCGCACCGTACGTGGTCTTCATGCCGGGCAGTCCGCAGTACGACGCGGGAATTCGGATCGATCCACCGCCGTCGCCACCGGTACACGCCGGGAAGAGCCCCGCAGCCACCGCGGCCGCCGAACCGCCCGACGAGCCACCCGGCGTGCGCTCGGTGTCCCACGGGTTGCGCGTGATGCCGTGCAGCGGGGTGTTCGTGAAGCTGACCGCTCCGAACTCCGACGCCGTGGTGAGCCCGACGATCACGGCACCCGCGGCGCGCAGCCGGGCGACCTCGGTGTCGTCGTGCGCGGCGATGCGGTGCTCGAAGACCAGAGAAGCGTCGGTCTCCGGCCAGCCGTCGACGCAGGCGAGCTCTTTGACGCCGATGGGGACACCGGCGAGCGGCCCTGGGTCGCGACCAGCCGCCACCTCAGCATCGACCGCGTCGGCGCGTGCCCGCGCCGCATCGACGTCGAGATGGCACACCGCGTTCAGCGCGGGATTGATGCGCTCGATCCGCTCGAGGTGGACCTCCAGCACCTCCTTAGCGGTGCAGTCACCGGCCCGGATCGCGTCGGCGAGCTCCCACGCGTCCTTCTGGAAGAGCTCGGTCACCTGCACTCGTTCGCTCTCTGCGAGCCGGGATACCCGGCCCGCTGCCGTTCGCTCACCCAGCGGCGCGATCGTGGGCCAGCTTCGTGAGCTCCGAGAACGCGTCCTCGATCCCGGCCTCGAGGATCTCCAGGTCGGGCCATTGGTTGCGGTCGGCGAGCAAGCCCACGTGGAAGCTGCCGCAGTACGAGAGCACGGCCACGCCCAGGTTGAGGTTCCGCGTGAGCGGGACCATCGGGTACGCCTCGAGCATGCGCGCGCCCATGCAGTAGAGCGGGAACTGTGGTCCCGGCACGTTCGTGCACACGAGGTTGATGAACGGCTGGTGATGAATGAGCCGGGACGCGAGCCCGAGGAGCGTCGGCGCCGCGTACTCCGTGAGCCCCATCAGCGCGGCGGCACCCACCGCTTGCTCGCGCTCCTTGAGGCTCGTAGTCGTCGCCTGCACCGTGGCCAGACGGACGAGCGGATCGGGCTCGCCGACCGGGACCGACACGAACATCGCGGACAGACGGTTGCCGAGCTTCATGTGCTCGCTGTCGTCGCGCACCGAGACGGGGCAGAACACCTTGATCGTGAGATCGGGTGTGAGCTCGCCCCGGGTGTCGAGCAGGCGCGCCAGCCCGCCAGCGACGCCCGCGAGCACGGCGTCGTTCACGGTGCCGCCGAACGCGCGGCGAACGATCTTCACATCGTCGAGCGGTACGCTCACGGTGCCGAAGCGACGGGTCCGTCCGACCACCGGGTTGTTGAGCGAGGTCTTCGGCGCCACGAGCGCGCCGTCAGCGAGCGTGGACATCTGGCGGGCGAGGGACCCGATGCGCTCGGCCGCCCGGCGCGGCACCTCGAGCGCGGTCCGCGCCGTGCGCGCGACGGCCCCGGTGCTCTCGACCATGCCGCGCGCGGTGTCGATGAGCAGTCGCGCCGGCGTGGGCGCAGGCTCCGGTTCCCAAGGGACCGGCTCGTGAACGGTGGGCTCGGGGGTGAAGTCGAGGAGGACGGTGGCGACATCGACGCCGGAGATGCCGTCGACGAGGGCGTGATGCGTCTTCTGGATGAGCGCGACGTTCCCTCCCTCGACGCCCTCCACGAACCAGAGCTCCCAGAGCGGACGGGTGCGGTCGAGGACCTGCGCCTGGATCCGCTCGAACAGCGCGAGGAGCTCGCTGCGCGATCCCGGCGCCGGAAGGGCAGTGAGGCGCACGTGGTACCCGATGTCGAAGCGGTCGTCGTCGACCCAGATCGGCTGGCCCGCGTCGAGCGGCACGGACATCACACGCTTGCGGAAGCGGGGGATGAGGTGCAGCCGCGACGCGACGAGATCGCGCACGTCCGCGATGCGGAACCGGTCGCCCGGCCCGAAGAACGGCTCTCCCTCGAGCACGGTGAGCGCGCCGACGTGCATCGGCGTCTCGAGTCGCTCGAGGTGCAGGAAGCTCGCGTCGAGCCCGGTCAGCCGGTCGTAGGGCATGAGGCCGCAAGGCTACTGACGACGCGGTCAATGTGGAACAGGCACCCCTAGGTGTTCTGGCGTCAGAACCCGCCGTTCAAGCCGACGAGGGCCGGCGTCGAAGAAGTCGGGGCGCCCTGGAGGCAGCTGGGCACAGATCCGCCTCGACAGGGCGCCCCTTCATCCGGCAGGTTCCCGCAGCGGTGGGGCTGGGCAGTGACCGCTCGTTGCGGGAACCGGACCGGACGACCAACCGCGGTGCCGAGCGACCGCCCCCCGCCCGACCGAAGCCACCGGGATCATGCAATGCGGCCGACGCGCGGGCAAATGGACGCGGGTCAGCTGTCGAGGGTGGGGCGCGGGGGTCGCCACCGGCGCGCGAGGACGACACCGAGGGTGACCGCGGCGAGGCCCACGCCCGCGAGCGGCAGGTTCGGCGCGCCGGTTGCGGGGAGCGTGGGCACCGCGGCCGGCGGTGCGGCCGGCGGCTCGACCACGTCGGGGGGCACCACTTGAGCCATCGGCGGCGCGTAGCGGTAGCAGACGCGCACCGCGGCCGACGCGAACGTGTTGATCTGGAATTGCACGTTGCCGCCACCGCCCATGAACGTCTCCGAGATCGCGGTCGTCAGGTGGAACGGCACCGTGCCGGCGCCCGTGAACGCGCTGAGCACCGGCGCGGCTGCCGTCGTGACAGCCGCGGCGGCTTCGTCGCGCGCCGTGGACGGCTGCGTGACCGCGCTCGGACCGACGAAGTCGAGCGTGCCGTCGAACGCGGCGAGCGTCTGCGGCGGCACCCGCTCGATCGAGCCACTGATCGGGGGTGGTGCCACGAGCCCACCGGGGCTGGTGATCGACACCTGGTAGTCCATGCGCTCGGCGAAGACGACAGCAGATCCGGCCGTGCTCTCGAACACCGCGTCGGTATCGAGATGAATGCTCGGACCGGTGACGGCCACGTCGAGCAGCGTGCCGAGGGCCGGGTCGAACTGCGAGACCGAGATGTCGGCGTCGATCTCGGTGCGGGTGCGGGCCAACGCACCGTCGAAGCAGAGCGTCTGCTCGGTGGGCGTGGCGGCGACAGCAAGGCCACCGGTGATGATGAGCGTTCCCCCGATGATGCCGAACATCGCAAGGGCGCGTGAGAACAAGGTGGTGCGCACGAATGAACCTCCCGTGGTACTGGATGGGCGGATGTGCGCACCGGGACACCACCGTGACGCGGCGGTGACCTTCGATCGCGCGTCAGGAGGGCGCGCTCAGGAGGGCGCGCTCAGGAGGGCGCGCT